>NZ_JAFMOZ010000120.1:0-93934 GCF_019049615.1 Rahnella sp. BCC 1045
GTAATAACGTCTATTATATAATTCAAAAAATAAGAAACATTAAAATTAAGATTGTCTCATACTTAATCAACACAACGGGTCCAATAACGAACACCGTTTATTATCATTGAGGACCATGATAATATTCCGCCTAAAGAGAAAATAATTTTTATTGTACTTTATGGGTAATTCTATACACGCCAGTCCCAATAGTAGAATAACATTTAATATAGAAGGCGGAGTTCGCCAACAAGGGCTCTGGCATCTTTCAATCCGATTGCGGGATACTTACCAAGAGATATGCACTGAGCTTTATCCTCCCAGCTATAGCGAAACTGGAAGGCCATAGTGCCGAGAGGTGATATTCTTACACCAAGCCCGTTACCATAAGAAAGCTCTGGGCTCCTTGCGTACGGCTTACCAGCAAGTGAACATAATTTAGTATCGCTGAGAGCCATGATAATATTCTGTACACAGGAAAAAATGAATTTTGAACCCAATGTGTACCATTGATCAACTGGACTCGCTTAGTTTTATTTGGTTTTTATAAGATGGAATAAGACGAATTAAGACAAAGAATGTAGTTAACACGTTGGTTTGAATAGACAAATACATACGAATATAGGCGCGATAAAGCAATGTCAGACAAACCAGTACAACCTACCTTCTACTTTCACGATTACGAGACATTCGGTAAAAATCCGGCGCTGGATCGCCCGGCGCAGTTTGCCGGGGTGAGAACTGACGAAGATTTCAATATCATTGAAGAACCGTTAGTGATTTATTGCCGCCCTTCTGATGATTATCTGCCAGAACCGGAAGCGGTGATGATCACCGGAATTACTCCGCAAATTGCGCTGGAACGTGGCGTGATCGAAGCCGAGTTTACCGCGCAAATCCACAAAGCGTTTAGCGTGCCGGGCACCTGCATTGTGGGCTACAACAACATCCGTTTCGACGACGAAGTCAGCCGTAATATCCTTTATCGCAACTTTTATGACCCGTACGCCTACAGCTGGCAGAACGGCAATTCCCGCTGGGATTTGCTGGATGTGATGCGCGCCTGTTACGCGCTGCGCCCTGAAGGCATCAACTGGCCGGAAAACGACGACGGTTTCCCGAGTTTTCGTCTTGAACATCTGACCAAAGCCAACGGCATTGAACATGAAAATGCCCACGACGCGATGGCCGATGTTTACGCCACGATTGCGATGGCAAAACTGGTGAAACAGGCGCAACCGCGTCTGTTCAGCTTCCTGCTTGAGCACCGCAGCAAGCACAAACTCAATACGCTGATTGATATTCCGGCGATGGCGCCGCTGGTGCATGTCTCCGGCATGTTTGGTGCTGCGCGCGGTAATACCGCGTGGGTCGCGCCGCTGGCCTGGCATCCAGAAAACAAAAACGCCGTGATCATGTGCGATCTGTCAGGCGATATGTCCACGCTGTTAGATCTCGACCCCGACCAGATGCGCGAGCGCTTGTACAGCCGCCGCGACAGTTTGCAGGCCGGGCAATCTCCGCTGCCGATCAAACTGGTTCACATCAATAAATGTCCGGTGCTGGCTCCGGCCAAAACGCTGTTACCGGAAAACGCCGAACGTCTGGGCATTGATCGTCAGCGTTGTCTTGAGAATTTACAGTTACTTCGCCAGAACCCGCAGGTGCGTGAAAAAGTGGTGACGATGTTTGCCGAAGCCGAGCCCTTTACGCCCTCAGAAGATGTGGATGCCCGTTTGTACGATGGCTTCTTCAGCGATGCGGATCGCGCCGCAATGCGAATTATCCTGGAGACACGCCCGGAAAACCTTCCGGCGCTGGATCTGACGTTTAATGATTCGCGCATCGAACCGCTGTTGTTCCGTTTCCGCGCACGCAATTACCCCGCAACGCTGACAGACGCCGAGCAAAAGCGCTGGCTCTTGCATCGTCAGACGAAGCTCACTGACGAGCGTTTCCAGAATTATGCGTTAGAGCTTGAGGCGCTCTATAACTTGCATGAGGGGGATTCGGAGAAGATAGCGCTTCTCAAGGCGCTGTTTGAATATGGGAAACGGTTAGCTTCGTAGAGTACAGAAGCCGCTGCAATGGCGGCTTTTTAAATTTGAACGAGAATATTTCGGTTTCTCAAAATCTGCGATTGCCTGACTTTTCGCGCCGAAACCGAGCAAAGGGGGAAGTGCTTTCCCCCTTTGCATTCCCCCCGCTTTTTCAAACACACACTATCGCTGGGCCGATGGACGTGTTCTGCGAGTTCCGCGTGTGGCGCAAAACCCTGCCGCTGCGCGGTGCCCTCACTCGGTCTTCGAGCCTTTGGTCTCGAAGCCGCTCCGTTCGGCAGGATTTTTTGATCGCGCCATCTCAGCATTTTTGAAAACAAATGTAGATTGAGCACAGTATTAGGTTTTTGAAATGATCCGAGCGGGTGAAGTTGTGACCCAGGAGCCTGTGGCCGCGTTCAAAAATCACGCCGGAGGGAGAGGTGGAAAACCGCGCGGCTTTTTGCGCGGGTTGTAACCCGACCGGAGGGCACCGCGCAGCGGCGGGATTTTGCGGCAATAGCAGAAGCCGCTGAAACATAGCCGGGATGCATGGCACGTGTTTGAAAAAGCGAGGAGAGTGCAGAGAGGAAAAGCATTTTCCTCTCTGCTCGGTTTCGGCGCACCGCGTTAAGTGATCACTGCAATTAAGAAACCGAAATATTCTCAATCAGATTTGAAAAGTCGCCATTGCAGCGGCTTTTCTGCAAAGAAAGTTTCCTGCCCTTTTCAAAGGGCTATAAATCACGCCTCCGGCGCTATCTCCCCGCTCATCTGCGGTGGCTGTTTCCTGAACGCATTGGTGATGAACGCCAGATATCCCAGGCCAATCGCGCCCCAGACTAAGCCCAGCGTCATTGAACTTGCTTCCAGATTCAGCCACAACGCACCCACAGTCAGCGCCCCAATTACCGGCAGGATCAGGTAGTTGACGTGGTCTTTCAGCGTGCGGTTACGCTTCTCACGGATATAGAACTGGGAAATCACCGACAGGTTCACGAAGGTGAAGGCCACCAGCGCACCGAAGTTAATCAGCGCCGTGGCGGTCACCAGATCAAAGGTCACGGCAGACATCGCCACAACACCGACCAGCAGAACGTTGAACGTCGGGGTACGCCATTTCGGATGCACGTAACCGAACACTTTCTCCGGGAATACGCCGTCACGGCCCATCACGTACAGCAGACGGGAAACGCCCGCGTGCGCGGCCATGCCGGATGCCAGAACGGTGACGCAGCTAAAGCACAGGATGACGGACTGGAAGAATTTACCCGCCACGTACAGCATGATTTCAGGTTGTGACGCGTCGGGATCTTTAAAGCGCGAGATGTCCGGGAAGTACAGCTGCAGGAAGTAAGACACCACAACGAAGATGATGCCGCCAATCAGCGCAGTCAGGAAAATCGCTTTCGGGATGACTTTACCCGCGTTCGGTGTTTCTTCAGACAACGAGCTGATGCCGTCGAAGCCCAGGAACGAGAAGCACAGAATTGTCGCACCGGTGATCATCGGCACCACGTGCGCATTCTCACTGAAGAATGGCTTGGTAGTCGCCAGCGTGCCCATGCCCTCGCCCATGTAAACGCCACGGACCAGCAGCCCCAGGAACACCACCATGATTGCCACCTGTACCACAACGATGATGCTGTTGAGGTTAGCCACCACTTTGATTCCACGCAGGTTGAACGCGGTCATCATCGCGACCAGTGCAGTCACGAAAATCCACGACGGCACGCCCGGGAAGATGGCTTCCAGGTAAATTTTCGCCAGCAGGATGTTGATCATCGGCATGAACAGGTAGTCCAGCAATGATGACCAGCCGACCATAAAGCCGACGTGCGGGCTGATGGCTTTTTGCGCGTAAGTGTAAGCAGAACCGGCAGACGGGAAACGCTGCACCAGTTTGCCGTAGCTCACGGCGGTAAATAGCACGGCGATCAGCGCAAAGATGTACGCCGTCGCGACGTGACCATCGGTCAGGCCGGACACAATGCCGAACGTATCGAAAATGGTCATCGGTTGCAGATAGGCCAGACCCATCATCACAACCTGAACCAGCGTCAGGGTTTTACGCAGTTGTACGCGCTGAGTCGCCGGAGCGGCAGAAGTATTAGCAGACATGGCTCAGTCCTCCCTGAATTGCAGACACCGGGCGTTTAAACGCCTCTGAAAGCAACGTACAGGGAAAACTTCGTGAGTTATTACCAGTAAACGGGGGGTAGATCTTCACATCGCTGATGACGGAGGTGAAGGCTGTGCGAATGTGGCCGCAGCTGAAAGAAGCACCGGCGGGCACCGGTACAGGTTTGAAGTATTGCCCCATGTTACATTTCCTCATAGTGGCGACCGTTGTTAATTTGGGGTCGCACACGAACCTTGTTATCTATCCGGATCTGGGTCCGGCCTCTGTTGAATTAGTTTGGGTACTGCACATACAAAAAAAATAACCGGCGCCTTTAAGCGTCGGTTATCTGCAGTGCTGCGTATTTTGCACAAATCACGCATAAATGACAACATTCAGAGGCGGTGAGTTACAAAATCTTTTCCGATTTTAAACATCTTGCCCGGCCAGCGCCGGTGCAACGCCAGAGATGATGAGGATCAGGCGTTTTTAAGCATCCAGTCGATCTCTGTTTCTGTCACGCGCCGTTCGAACTGCAACAGTTCGTCAGATTTACAGGCGTGATAGACCTGCGAGAAACGTTCGCCGAGGATTTTCTTCAGCGCTGGCTGATCATCAAAATCATACAACGCGTCGCTCTGGCGGATTGGCAGCGGGATCCCTTCCTGCTCCAGACCGTTTCCCGTTACCGGTTCGGGCAGCGGCAAATCGTTATCCAGCCCGTAAAGCATCCCGGCCAGCACGGTGGCGACCACCAAATACGGGTTAGCATCGGCACCGGCCACGCGGTATTCCACACGGTGATCGGCGGTTCCGCTGCACGGCACGCGCAGTGCGACGGTGCGGTTATTGTGTCCCCACGACGCCTGCGTCGGAACATACATGCCCGGCTGGAAGCGGCGGAAGGCATTCACGTTGGGCGCTAAAACGGCCATCGACGCGGGCATCAGGGCAATCATCCCGGCGAGCGAACGTTGCATCAGCGCGGAATCTTTACCGTTCGCGTCGGCGAACAGATTTTTGCCGTTGTCATCGAGCACGCTGAGATGGATGTGCATCCCGCTGCCCGCATATTCGTCATACGGTTTCGCCATAAAAGTGGCGTCCATTTCATGATTTTCCGCCACCAGCCGCACCAGACGTTTAAGCATCAGGGCATGGTCACAGGCGCGCAGAATATTTTCGCTGTGGTGCAGATTGATTTCGAATTGTCCCGGAGAGGACTCCGCCACCGCGCCATCCGCCGGTAAACCCTGGATGTGCGCCAGACGGTCAATATCACTGAGCACACCGGCAAAGTGATCAAGATTATCGACGGAATAAACCTGCGTATGCAGGCTACGTTCCTGCGTGCCGGGCGTACACGGCGGCTGAATATAGCCTTCCGCGTCCCGCTGCCTGTCGAGCAGATAGAACTCCAGCTCTACCGCTACCACCGGGAATAAGCCCCGCTGGCGCAATGTTTGCCAGATATGGTTCAGCACATTGCGTGGTTCAACGTTAAAGGGAGTGCCATCTTCGTCAAGCATGGTGAGAAGCAGCTGGCCGATGTGTTCGGGGTCAGAAGCCGAAGGCGTTAACGTGCCGGGAACGGGAATACAGGTGCGGTCGGGTTCGCCCAGTTCCTGGCCTAAACCGGCGTCTTCCACAACATTACCGAGAATGTCCATGGCGAAGACCGATGCCGGGAAATAGCAGCCTTTTTCGAGTTTGCGCAGGGCGGAGACAGGAATGCGTTTGCCGCGGAAGGAACCATTGAGATCGGTGAGCAGGACGTCGACGTGCAGGGTAAGCGGGTGACGCTCCAGGTATTGAGATACTTCATCCTGGAACGCGCTACTTCGCTCTTCCACCGGCTTAGCAAAGGGCTCATTCTCGCTAATCTCTTTCTTAATATCGTTCATCAGTTCAGTCGTTTGCATAGGTTTTCCGCCATTTGCTGGTTTCCGGCGTCAATGGCACCACCATGATGCCTGCCGGTTATGCGTTACCGTTTCATTGTGCTGTTCAACGCAGTCTTCTCATTAGTCAGGATCCTCACGGGGTGCTCAAAATATAGGCCATATGATTAACCCTAGCTGTAACATTAATTATTTGCAACACCTACAATCACGCAACATATCAGTTTGAAAAGCCATCTGTGCGCTGCTAAATTGTTCAACAGGAGTTCATTATTATTGACAGATAACGACCCTTTGCGTGCGGGGAGGCACGCGCTGGCGACACATTCATCAACTCAAAGAGGCGGTATTATGGGCAATATATTTTCCACGGCATCCGCAGGAAAACAGACAAGCTACAGACCGGTCATTGGGGTTGTGATGTGCGAAAACACGGTGGATGAAAACCCGGCGCTCACCGTCCACGAGAAGTATCTGGACGCTATTTTTAACGCCGACGCCCTGCCCGTTTGCCTGCCACACGAACTGGCGGCACGCGACGGGGCGATAGACCAGATCCTGCGCGGTCTGGACGGCATTTTCCTCACCGGCAGCCCGAGCAATATTGAGCCGCATCAGTACGGTGAAGAAGGTGTTGAAGCGCTGGCCGATCCGGGCCGCGACCGTCTGAGTTTGCAGCTAATTCGCGCCACGCTGGATAAAAAAATTCCGCTGTTTGCCGCGTGCCGTGGTTTGCAGGAGCTGGTGGTCGCGACCGGCGGCAGTTTGTACCGCAAGGTGCAGGAAGAACCCGGCTTTATGGACCACCGCGAAGACACGTCATTGCCGCATGACGCGCAGTACGATCCCGCGCATCCGGTATTTATCGAACCGGGCGGCTTACTTTCAGAATTATTACCCGACTATCAGCAATTTCAGGTGAATTCCCTGCACGGTCAGGGAGCGAAACGTCTGGGCGCAGAACTGGCTGTCGAAGCCCGTGCGCCGGACAATCTGGTGGAAGCCGTGAGTGTCCGCGGTCACCCGTTTGCGTTGGGTGTGCAGTGGCATCCGGAATGGCACAGCCTGACGGATCCCGTTTCCCGTCAGCTGTTTAACGCTTTTATCGCGGCGTGTCGCAAAGGCCATCAGGCCCGGAGCGCACAAGAGGAATAAAGGGATGAGCGAAGTCAGTCTGGCGCCTGGTCGCCGGCTTTCTGAAATTCGTCAGCAACTGGGCATGTCACAACGTAAAGCCGCCGAGTTGTCTGGCCTGACGCACAGCGCCATCAGTACCATCGAACAGGACAAAGTCAGCCCCGCCGTCAGTACGTTGCAAAAGTTATTGCGGGTTTACGGGCTGTCGTTATCGGAGTTTTTCGCCGAAGAACGCAAAAGTGACGAACCGAGAATCGTCATTAATGCGGCAGATTTGATTGAGATCGGCAGCCGGGGTGTTTCCATGCGAATGGTGCATAACGGCACGCCAAACCACGCGGTCGCCATGCTGCTTGAAACCTATCAACCCGGCAGCACAACGGGCGACAAAATTAAACATCAGGGAGAGGAAGTCGGCACCCTGCTCGAAGGAGAAATCATCTTAACCATCAACGGTCAGAGCTACCCGCTGCGCGCGGGCCAAAGCTATGCCATTAACACCGCGAACCCACACAGTTTCAGTAATAATTCGACGCGGATTTGCAGGATAGTCAGCGCACATACCCCTAATACCTTCTAGTTGTCAGCGTTCTGGGCCTGACGACGGGAACCCAAAGAAGGATGTCATCATGAGTGCTCAAACAGGAAGTCCCCGCGCTGCCGGTGCGCCTCACACCGACAGCTATTACGCCAGTTCTGTCAACGCTCACGCGCCGTGGCCTGAGCTTAATGACAATATTGAGTGCGACGTTTGTATTGTCGGTGCCGGTTATACCGGCATCTCTTCAGCGTTATATCTGTGCGAAGCCGGTTACGACGTGGTGGTGCTGGAAGCCGCGCGCGTCGGCTGGGGCGCCAGCGGGCGCAACGGCGGTCAGGTGGTCAATTCTTACAGCCGCGATATCGATGTGATTGAAGACCGCTATGGCCGCCAGACCGCCGACATGCTCGGCAGCATGATGTTTGAAGGCGCCAATATCATCCGCCAGCGCATTGATCAGTACGCGATTGACTGCGATTACCGCCCCGGCTGTATTTTTGCGGCGCTGAGCACAAGACAGCTCAATAAATTGCGTGACCAGCAAAAACTCTGGAACCGCTACGGCCATACCGAACTGACGCTGCTCGATGAGAGCGCGGTTCGCCGCGAAATCGCCACCGACCGTTATGTCGGGGGGCTGCTGGATAAAAATGGCGGGCATATTCATCCGCTCAATCTGGTGCTGGGCGAGGCCGAAGCGATACGCCGTCACGGCGGACGCATTTTTGAAGGCTCGGCGGTCACGCGCATCGAGCACGGCGAACCGGCCATCGCGCATACGGCGAAAGGCACGGTTAAAGCGAAATATGTGATTCTGGCGGGCAATGCGTACCTGAGCCAGCAACTTGCACCGCGCCTGACGCGCCTGAGCATGCCGTGCGGTTCGCAGATTGTTGCCACTGAACCGTTGTCCGATGATATGGCGCTGTCGCTGCTGCCGAATAATTATTGCGTGGAAGACTGTAACTATCTGCTCGACTATTTCCGTCTTACTGCCGATAACCGCATGCTGTACGGCGGGGGCGTGACTTACGGCGGTAAGAATCCGCCGAACATTGATTCGGTGATCCTGCCAAAGCTCAACCGCACGTTCCCGCAGCTTAAAGGTGTGAAGATTGATTACCGCTGGGGCGGCAATTTCCTGCTCACACTCTCCCGCCTGCCGCAGTTCGGGCGGCTGGAAAAGAATATCTACTATATGCAGGGCGACAGCGGCCACGGCGTGACGCTCACGCATCTGGCCGGAAAGCTGATTACCGAAGTGCTGCGCGGCGATGCGGAACGTTTCGACGCATTTGCCCGCCTGCCGCACATGCCGTTCTTCGGTGGCCGCAACCTCCAGGTGCCGTTTACCATGCTCGGCGCTGCTTATTATTCACTGCGCGACCGGCTTGGGGTTTAACCGGCTACAGCCCCTTCCCCGCAGGTGCCCTGCGGGGGCTTACCCTTTTCCGGCGACCGGAAATTCGTTGTCCGTACTGACTTCGGGCAACTCATTCAGATCGGGCAGGATCCCTTGCGAAATGTAATCTTTTGCTGCGATCGCCTGTTCAGTACCGCCAGCATCGCGGATAACCACATGTTTTATCGCACCGTCTTTCAGCACCTCACGGCGTACACCGGTATATTCACTCATGTTTAGTTCCTTTTGTGTTCACTACTCATGGACATTGCTCATCTTTAAGCATAGTTTTTTATTCTTAAGTGCAACTAATAAAAATCCTAAATGACCTCAGCAAGACGCTCATTTTCCTGATAAATTAGACCTGTTGTCATTGATGACTCAACCGCACTTCCCCCGCGCCCTTAAAGCTTTACAAGGAGATCTCTCTTGGACGCCAGCACGATTAATACCCTTTTCTTTATTGGCGCCCTGTTAGTTGCAGCGAGCATTTTGCTCAGTTCGTTCTCTTCGAAGCTCGGTATCCCTATTTTGGTCATTTTCCTGGCGATCGGCATGCTGGCCGGCGTCGACGGGATCGGTGGCATTGCCTTTGATAATTATCCGGCCGCGTATCTGGTCAGTAACCTGGCGCTGGCGGTGATTTTGCTCGATGGCGGAATGCGCACCCGCTCCTCCTCCTTTCGCGTCGCCCTCTGGCCCGCGCTATCGCTGGCAACAGTCGGTGTGCTGATTACCGCCGGGCTGACCGGGCTGGCGGCCGCCTGGCTGTTCCACATCAATCTGATGCAGGGTTTACTGATTGGCGCGATTATCGGCTCCACCGATGCGGCGGCGGTGTTTTCGCTGATCGGCGGAAAAGGCCTGAACGAACGCGTCAGCGCCACCTTAGAAATTGAATCCGGCAGCAATGACCCGATGGCTGTCTTCCTGACCATCACGCTTATCGACATGATTTCCAAAGGTGAACACGGGCTGAGCCTGATGTTTGTCGTGGACGTCGTGCGCCAGTTTGGCCTCGGCATTGTGTTTGGCGTTGGCGGCGGCTGGCTGCTGCATAAACTCATCAACAAGATTACGCTGGCGGCCGGGCTCTATCCGTTGCTGGCGTTCAGCGGCGGCTTGCTGGTTTATGCGGCCACCATGGCGCTTGAAGGCAGCGGCATTCTGGCGGTCTATCTGTGCGGCCTGATGCTGGGCAATATGCCGGTCCGCAACCGTCACGGCATTTTGCAGACCTTCGACGGGCTGGCGTGGCTGAGCCAGATCGGGATGTTCCTGGTACTTGGCCTGTTGCTGACGCCGAGCGACTTGCTGCCTATCGCCCTCGCAGCGCTGGCGCTTTCCCTGTGGATGATCCTGCTGGCCCGCCCGCTGTCGGTGTTTGTCAGCCTGATCCCGTTCAAAAACTTCACCCTGCGCGAGCGTTTCTTTATCTCCTGGGTCGGCCTGCGCGGCGCGGTGCCGATCATTCTGGCGGTTTTCCCGATGATGGCTGGCCTGCCGAACGCCACGCTGTATTTCAATGTCGCGTTCTTTATCGTGCTGGTATCGCTGTTGCTTCAGGGCACATCTCTGGGCTTTGCGGCCAAAAAAGCCAAAGTGCTGGTGCCACCGCAGCCGACGCCGATTTCCCGCGTCGGGCTGGATATCGACGTTTATAACGACTGGGAACAGTTTGTGTATCAGCTCGGCTCCGACAAATGGTGCGTCGGCGCGGCTCTGCGTGACCTGCAAATGCCGCAGGCGACGCGGATTGCGGCGCTGTTCCGCGGTAAGGAAATGTTGCATCCGACCGGCAGCACGCGGCTCAAGGAAGGCGATATTCTGTGCGTCATCGGTCAGGAAAAGGATTTGCCGGAACTGGGTAAATTGTTCAGCGACAGCAATAAAGTCGTGCTCGACGATCGTTTCTTCGGGGATTTCATTTTGCAGGCCGATGCGCCGCTGGATGCAATTTCACAACTGTATGGCCTGAACCTGGAAGATTCCGTTGACCAGTCACAAACGCTGGGACACTTTGTTATCCGCCTGCTGGGTGGCGAACCGGTCATCGGTGACCATATTGAATGGGACGGGCTGACGTGGACGATTGCAGAAATGGACGGGAATCAGGTGAGTAAAGTCGGTGTGAGGATTGTGACAGAGAAAGCCTGAGAATGAGGCTTCTCCCCCTTAGCCGGAGGAGAAGCCAGACCGTATTACTGACCCGCCTGCGGATCTTTGTCGTAGTCTGAACAAGACTGATAGCCTTTATTCATGACATGACCGGTATCGTTGAAGCTGACGAAGTAAGTCTGCGCTTTACCATCACGCGGGGCGACAGCGTAAGTCTGACAAGTCCCTTTCGCGTGCACCAACGTCGCTTCCGTTGACGGTGGCCCTGCAATAGCACGAACCTGAGATTTGGTCATGCCGACTTTAACGTCGCTGACGACAGGTTCTTTCACGTAACTCGCTGCACGATCGTAAGTCTGACACCCTGCCAGTACAGAAACTGCTGTAGCAACCATAATTAACATTTTCTTATTCATAACATCTCCTCCTGAGGTCTTTTTTGTATTGTTAAGACTAGAAGAGATGGCCGATATAGCCAGCCAATATGACTTATATTTGTTGATTGCTACAGTTTTTAAGTTTTTTCTGATAACTGTAGTGGCGAATTTAACCGTTTTCCGGCGGGCAAAAAAATGGCGCGGAAAAAGAGGCCAGCCCGCCATTTATGATCTATACATGAATGATGTAAGTCTTTGATTGCGCGACAAGGAGCTATTCCTGATGCATTTGGACCGACGCCGGTTTGTGACTTTGCTGGGTTTGATGGCCCTGTTGCCGATCCCCCGTTTAGGCTTTGCGGATCCCAGAGAGGTTGCGATGGACACATTGCTGATTGATAAACCCGATGGCGGCGTACCCAATAATTCCTTACCGGTGCTGATTTATCATCGCGTGATCCCACCCGATGCCGTCGATAACGCCGATTATCTTGAACACCTTTTCCGCTCCAACGGCTGGCCGCCGCAGTGGCGTTATCCGGTTTATACATTCACGCATTTCCACTCAAATACGCATGAAGCGCTGGGCGTTTTTTCCGGCACGGCCAAGCTGCAACTCGGCGGCGAACACGGCAAGATTATTGACGTGAAAGTCGGCGACGTCCTGTTACTTCCCGCCGGTATCGGCCATAAACAGATTTCCGCCGACGAGGATTTTATGCTGGTCGGCGCTTATCCACCGGACATTAAAGCCGATTTATGTCATGACGAACTGCCGCTGCTGGCCGCACGCACTAAGGCGGTCAAAGCCGTGCCGCTGCCGGCGACCGATCCGGTCACCGGGCACAGCGAAGGCAGCATGCTGGTCTGGCATAAAAGCTAATCTTTACTTACGCCGCTGCCAGCCCGAAACGCGCCACCGCCCTTTCCAGCCGCTGTGACTGGTCGAGTAATTGCTGGGAAGATGCCGCCGCGTGATCGGCCAGTTTGCCGTTTTGCAGCGTCACATGGTTGAGCGCGGTGATCCGTTCGGAGACATCGTGAACACTTTGCCCCTGATACAACGTCGCTTCTGAAATTTCATTCACCAGCGCGCTCAGGCCGTTGAAGATGTTGATAATCTCCTCCAGGCTCTGGCTCAGAACGCTGACAGACGCCGATCCGCGTCCGATTTGCTCTACGGAATCGTCAATCAGCTGATGAATGCCGCGTGTGGAATGGCTGCTTTTTTGCGCCAGCAGGCCGATTTCTTTTGCCACCACCGCAAAGCCGCGCCCGTGCTGCCCGGCATGCGCTGCTTCGATGGCCGCATTCAGCGCAAGAATGTTGGTCTGGAACGCCACGCTGTCGATCATCGACACGATGCTACTCATTTCCTTCGACTGGCTGACAATCTCTTTCATCGCCGTGTCCACCTGCCCCATGACTTCGCCGCCGCGCGTCGCCACGCCTTTTGCCTGTTCGGCGCGTTTACTGGCCTGCTGCGCGTGCAGGGCATTTTCTTTGACCCGCTCATTCAGATGGGTGATGTGTTCGGTCGCCGCTTTCAGTTCTTCGCTCTGAATGGCCGCCTGCGCGGAAAGTTCTTCATTACCTTTCGCCATCTGGTTGATGTTAAGCATGATGTGCGAGGACGCATCGCGCACTTCACTGACCAGCTTTTGCAGGCCGCGCTGCATGTTGCGCAGGCTTACGCCCAGTTCGCGCATTTCAATCACACGCGAATGATCGTCTTCGACGTCGCGGGATAAATCCCCGGCGGCCAGCACGCTGATATGCCCGATCATCCGTTGCAGCGGGCGGATTATCCAGGCCGTGACGCCGCGCCAGACCAGAACGGCGATCACCGCCAGAATGACCAGCGCGCCCATAAATAAGGTTTTTGCCTGCGTCAGCGAGCTGAGCAAACGGTCGCTGAGCGACACCGCCGTGTGTTCATTGACCTCCAGATAGGCGTAATACTTCTGGCTGAAATCATCCTGAAATGCCTGAATCGGCACTTCAAAGAAGGAATCAATGGTGTTGTTTTTTTGCAGACCGTCCGACTGTTCGCGCAGCCCGTCAAAGAACATCTGGTAGCTGGCTTTAAGCTCGGCGGTGGCTTTGTCGGCGTTCTTCGTCATGCCGTCGAAACGGGCAAACGCTTTTTGCGAGGCGGTCAGGGAATCCAGCGACTCCTGCATCAGGCTGTGCCAGCTGCCGTCAGAACCGGTTTCTTTATCCTGCATGTAATAAATGCCT
Organism: Rahnella sp. BCC 1045; assembly: GCF_019049615.1. NCBI lineage: Bacteria > Pseudomonadati > Pseudomonadota > Gammaproteobacteria > Enterobacterales > Yersiniaceae > Rahnella > Rahnella sp. BCC 1045. Next base: position 13,858 of record NZ_JAFMOZ010000120.1, read on the forward strand.
GCGCGGTTGAGTTTGTCACTGGCCATCAGCAGCTCCATGCGGGCTTTATCCATCACCGCCTGTTGCTGACGCAGGTTTTCGGTCGCAATAACGTTATTGCGCGCGTCCTGAAGAATATTAGTGAGCACAACGGTGGAGAAAATCTGTAAAGCAGAAAACAGGGCGATAACGCAAATTACCCCGAAAAGTATTCCCCGCGGACGCTTTGTGAAAACAGATCGAAATAATCTGTTGAAAGGTATTTTACCAATACGTGAATGAGAAGTTAATATCATGATTATTCTGCATTATTTGGATAAGAAGCAGAATTTTACGCGCAAGAAATGACAGAAATATTTCAGGAAACCGCAGGACGCGGTTCCCCTGAATGGAAGAGCATGAATAGCTTCAGCGGAGCGAACGCTGCATCACGGTGACCTGTTCATTATCGACTTCGCGGTTTTCCACTTCCTGCCAGCCAAGACGCCCGTACAGCCCCTGCTGATCCGGCGTGTACAGCCAGAGCGTTTCCAGCCCGGCATCGCGCGAGCGGCTGATACAGGCTTTAACCAGCGCCGTACCAATCCCTTTTCCGCGCAGATGACGCGGCGTAAACACTTCGCCCAGCCAGTATTTGCGTTCCGCGACATCGCTGAGTTCGTAACGCATCACGCCCGCCGTGCCCACAACCTGCTCATTTTCATCAAGCGCAATCAGCACACACTGGCGTCCGCGACTGTTCATCCGCTGTATAAGCCGCTGGCGGATATACTCTTTCTGGGCCCAGTGAGGAAAGTCAGACCATTCGCCGTGAAGGTATTCGGTCACGACGTCCAGATACTGAGGAACGTCGGCCAGGCTGACAATTTTTAAGGTGCTGTTAGCGGTGGAAGATGAAATCTGAGTCATGGAAAAACCGTTTTAAACAAACAAGGGGAACCAATCTGTCGATTCCCCTTGTTTGTGTCAAGCGCCCTGAGTGCTTCCCTGTTGTTTAGGGAAGATCCACACATGTTGCTCCGGCAAAGACAGATGACAATGCTGCGGATCGCGCACATCAGCGCCGTACGCACGGATCACAAAATCATCGCCGGACGTGCGGAACAGATACTCCCAGCGGTCGCCGAGGTACATGCTGGTGAGCAGCGGTAATTCCAGCTGATTATCGCCCGGCCCCTCCGCCAGCACCACGCGCTCAACGCGGATCACCGCCGTGCCTTCCTGACCGGCTTGCACGCCGTCGCCCGCCTGCCCCCACAGCGTCCAGCCGCTGCCTTCGATCCGCGCTTTGCCGTCGCGGACTTCAGTGATTTTCCCGTGCAGGCGGTTATTGCTGCCCATAAATTCCGCGGTAAACAAGGTTTTTGGCGAACCGTACATTTCCTGCGGCGTGCCCTGTTGCTCAATTTTGCCGTTATTGAGCAGCAGAATGCGGTCGGAAATTGCCATCGCTTCGTTCTGATCGTGCGTGACCATCAGCGCCGACAGCCCCAGCTTGATGATCAGCTCACGCAGGAACACGCGGGCTTCTTCGCGAAGTTTGGCATCCAGGTTGGAGAGCGGCTCATCGAGCAAAATCACCGGCGGGTTGTAGACCAGCGCCCGGCCAATCGCCACGCGTTGCTGCTGTCCGCCGGAAAGCTGATGCGGATGGCGTTTGCCCAGATGCCCCAGCCCGAGCTGATTCAGCACATCCTGCACACGCTGAGTGATTTCTTCGGCAGAAACTTTGCGCAGTTTCAGCGGATATGCCACGTTCTCAAATACGGTTTTGTGCGGCCACAACGCGTAAGACTGGAACACCAGCCCGAGATTACGTTCTTCTGCCGGAACTTCGCTGCGCGGTGTGCCGTCGTAAACCTTGTTTTTGCCAATGACGATAGTGCCTTTGACCGGTTTTTCCAGCCCGGCAACGGCGCGCAATAACGTGGTTTTGCCACTGCCGGAAGGCCCGAGCAACGACACCACTTCCCCGCGCTTGAGATCCATCGACACGCCTTTGAGCACCGGGTTGTCGCCGTAGGTTAAGTGCAGATTCTCGACCGATAATTCAATCATGTAATTTGACTCCAAAACGAAGGGCAATACCCAGACCTAACACCACCAGCAGGATGTTAATAAAGGAGAGCGCGGCAACGATGTCTATCGCACCCGCCGCCCACAGGGAAACCAGCATTGAGCCGATGGTTTCTGTACCCGGCGATAAGAGGTACACACCGGTGGAATATTCGCGCTCGAAAATCAGGAACATCAGCAACCACGAGCCAATCAGGCCGTAGCGCGACAACGGGATAGTGACGTGGCGGGTAATCTGCCCGCGCGTTGCGCCGGTGCTGCGCGCCGCTTCTTCCAGTTCAGGGCCGACCTGCAACAGCGTGGAGGAGATCAGCCGCAGACCGTACGCCATCCACACCACGGTGTAGGCCAGCCAGACGCTGAAAATGGTACTGCGCAGGGAACGCAGCCAGACCACCAGGTTGTCGCGCAGCCATTGCGACCACGGCATCCCGGAAAGCCAGCCGGATTTGAGCGCGTTATCCAACCACATCGGCAGGAACAGAAATACCCACAAAAAAGCCAGACCGGCCAGCAAGCCCGGCACCGCACGCGGTACCAGTACGCTGTAATCGAGGAAACGCGTGACGCCGTCCGGTTTGCGGTGCATCGCAATGCCGATAAACAGATAACAGGCCACCGCCAGCGCACCACCGATGACACCAATTGCCATCGAGTTGACGATCGCGCGCAGCAGGTTCGGCTGTTCCCAGATCGTGCGGAAGGTGTTGAACGACAGCTCATCCCACAGGGAAACACCGACGCCCCAGTTAGAAATAAACGCGCGAAGCATCACGCCGAGCAGCGGCACACCAATAGTGACGGTCAGCCAGAACGCCACCACCGCACCGGCCACCCAGCGCCATTTCCCGAGCGGCAACGCCCGCGCCTGAGAGGCTTTGCCTTTGACGGTCACGAAGCGGTTCGCCGTTCGCATCAGGCGGCGCTGCAACATCACCAGCGGAATGGTGATACAAATCAGCACCACCGCGACGGCGGCCATCAGATGATAAGACGGCGTCCCGAGTTTGTTGGTCAGCTGATACAGGTAAGTTGCCAGCACCATGTTGCCTTCCGGGTCGCCGAGAACCAGCATCAGCCCAAAGACTTCCAGCCCGAGGAAAAACAGCAATACGGTGGCGTATAAAATGGAAGGACGCACCATCGGCAGACTGACGGCGGTCATGACCTGAAGCGGCGAGGCACCGGCGGTTCGCGCGGCTTCTTCCACATCCGAACCCACGCTGCGCAGCGCCGAGGAGATGTACAGATAAGCGTGCGGAACGTGCGTCAGCCCGGCAATCACCACGATGCTCGACATGTCGTAGATGTTCCACGGCACAAACCCGATCAGCGACTGCGCCCACAGCGAGAAGAACCCGACCGGCCCGGCGGCGACGACGTAACCGAAACCTAATACCATCGGCGAGACGAAAATCGGCACCAGGATCAGCGGTTCAATCACGCGGCGGCCCGGCAAATCGGTGCGCACCATCAGGAACGCCAGAATACCGCCGAGCGGAATGGCGATCACCACCAGCCCGAAGGCCAGAATAAAGCCGCTTCTCAGCGCCTTATAAAAATCCGGATCGGTGAAAATGAATCCGAAAGACTCGAGGCTCCACTCTTTTGACGGGGAAAAGAACGGAGCGGAGAGAAAACTTTGTATCACGATGAACGACAACGGAATGTAGATAACCAGCGCGGTTATCAGCACCACAATGCCACGCGGCAAGCTTTGCCACTTTCTGCGCAATGCATTCATGTTACTTCCCTTCGGTTAGGAACCCTGAACAGCGAAATCAGGTAAGAGAACAGGAGGCGCGGACGCCTCCGTGAGTCTTATTTTTGTGCTGCGGCGCGCCACTCTTTGATGTAATCCAGACGCTTTTTCTGTTGCAGGTATTCGAGCAGGGTTTCATCGACCGGGATTGGCTTGAGCGCATTGCCTAGCAGTTTGGTCAGGCCGTCGATGTCGTTTTTACCTTCGATATCGTTGCGGATTGACGGAATGTCGGCCTGATTTGCCAGAATGGTTTGCCCTTTTTCAGACAACACGTAGTCCAGCCACAGTTTGGCGGCGTTGTCATTTTTGGCCTGCTGGCTGATGAAGGAAACGCGCGAAAGCACCAGGGTGTAATCCTTCGGATAGGAAATGCCGAGCGACGGATCGGTTTTGGCGCGGGCTTCGGCGTAGGAACCGAGAATGTTAAAACCAATCAGGTTTTCACCGGAAGACACCCTTTCCATCATGGTGCCGGTGGAAGACTGCACTGCTAAACCGCCTTTGGCGACGTCAGCCAGCGTTTTGAAATAGTTCGGATCGGCTTTGAAATCCTGCACGGAAAGCATGAAGCCAAGACCGGATTTCTCGATATCGTAAGTGGTGACCTTTTTGTTGAACTTCTCGGTCTGGCTGGCGATGAGTTTTGCCAGCGCGGCGTGGGAATCCGGTACATCACCGGCCGGGATCAGGCGTTTGTTATAAATAAACACCACCGGTTCATAGGTCGTGCCGTAGGCTTTGTCTTTCCACACCGCCCATTTCGGCAACTGGCCTTGTTCAGGCGATTTGTATTCCTGCGCGTAATCAGTCGCCAGCTTCAGCGCGGTGTCCATGGAAGAGCTCCAGACCACGTCGCCGCTGGTGCCGCCCGCCGCCTGTTCGCTGATATAACGGTTGTACAGCTCGGTGCTGTTCATGTCGTTATATTCCACTTTAATGCCCGGATAAGTGGCCTCAAAACCCTGGATCAGCGGGCCGGCAGCTTTGGTGTCGGTGGTGGAATACACCACCACTTTGCCTTCTTTGGTCGCGGCATCGACGACTTTTTGGTAATCCGCAGGATAGCCCTGCGGCAGGGCAGACATTGCGGAGGAAGACATCAGTACAGAAGCAGCAATCAGAGACAGACGTAATTTTTTAGACATTATTGTTAACCTCTAGTTACATTTGAGAAACTAAAAATCAACATAACGCATAACGTCAGACAGGCAATGAGGGATTGTTTTTATCTTCCCGATTTGTGAGTCGGGGCGTTTTTTAGGCAATTAACACCATAAAAACCACGGCGAGACGTTAAAATCAGGCTGCAAACGCAGCCTGATTTGCGCGAGGAATTAATCAAAGTATCCGGCGGTATCGATATCCTTCAGCAAGCCCTGATGCTCGGGTTTCCAGCCTAAAACCCTGCGGGTCAGTTCGCTGGACGTCGGATTACTCAGCCCCGCGAAGTGGGTAAACCAGCCAAAATGCGCCGCGGCGGCTTCTGCCGTTTTGCTTTCAACCGGAATATTCAGGTGTCTGCCGATCATTTCTGCAATCTCGCGGAACGGCACGCCTTCCTCGGCATTCGCATGATAAACCGCATTATGCGCGCCCTTTTCCAGCGCCAGCCGGAACACTTTCGCCGCGTCCAGCCGGTGAACCGCAGGCCAGACATTTTTGCCTTCGCCAATGTACACCGATACGCCTTTTTCCCGCGCCATCGCAATGATCATCGGCACAAAACCGTGGTCACCCGCGCCATGCACGGACGGCGGCAGGCGCACCAGCGAAACCCGCACGCCCTGTTCTGCCAGCGCGGCGACGGCCAGATCGGACGCCACGCGCGGATTTCCGCCCTGCGGATCCGGCAAATCCTTTTCCGTCACCCGCTGGCCGTTATTCACCAGCGCCGTGCCGGACGTCACGATCAGCGGTTTTTCCGTTCCCGCCAGCGCCTCTCCCAGCGCGCCTATTGCCAGCCGGTCTTTTTCGCAGTTCTCAATAAATTTAGAAAAATCATGAATGAACGCAGTGTGGATCACGCCGTCGGACTGCGCCGCGCCTGCTTTCAGGCTTTGCAGATCTTCAATACTGCCGCGAATCACACCGGCTCCGGCCCCTTTCAGCGCCTGCGCTGACGCGTCCGAACGGGCCAGCCCGATCACCTGATGGCCCGCGCGCAGCAATTCCTCCACGACCACAGAACCGACAAAACCTGTTGCTCCTGTTACAAATACACGCATGGCAATTTCCTCTGTGTTCTCTGAAAAAATGAAAGACTACGCCATGAAATATAGGGGCTGGAGAAAAGACGATCTATGCGCTAATGTCCGTAATATCTTTGTAATCGTCCGGAGTCGCTGATGGATCCACTTTCTGATGTGTTGTCGCTGCTCAAACCACGCAGCTATATGTCCAAAGGTTTTGAAGCCGGTGGAGACTGGTCCGTGCAATTTCCTTCTCATTATCAGTCAATTAAATGCAATGCGATTATTACCGGCGAATGCTGGCTGGCCGTCGAATCGGTGCCTGAACCGGTCCATCTTAAAGCCGGAGACTGTTTCGTGTTGCCCAGCGGCCGCCCTTTCCGGCTTGCCAGCGATCTGAGTATTTCACCGGTCGATGCAGGGCCGATTTTTGAACAGGCGCGCGGCGGCGGCACGGTGTCGTGTAATGGCGGCAAAGATTTCTTCCTGACCGGCAGCCGTTTTGCCGTCAGCGGAGCCAACGCCCCGACCCTGCTGGCGATGCTGCCGCCGGTTGTGCATATCTCAAAAGAATCCGACAAAGACAGTTTGCGCTGGGCGGTGGAACAGATGATGCAGGAACTGCGCGACGAACGCCCCGGCGGTTTGCTTATCGCGCAGCATATGGCGCACATGATGCTGGTGCAGGCGCTGCGGATGCACGTCGATAACGCGCCAGAACGCAGGGCCAGCGGATGGTTTGCCGCACTGGCGGATAAGCAATTAGCAAAAGCACTGAACGCGATGCATGAAAATCCCGCGCACCGGTGGACGGTTCAGACGCTGGCAGAACGCGCAGGCATGTCGCGCTCGGTCTTCTCACTGAAATTTAAACAGGCCGTCGGCAGCGCGCCGCTGGAATATCTGACGCGCTGGCGCATGTTGCTGGCCGGAGACCGGCTGGCAAACGGCAACGAGCCGGTTTCCAGTGTCGCATTGTCATTGGGTTATGAATCAGAAAGTGCATTCAGCACGGCGTTTAAACGGACGCTCGGCTGTTCGCCACGGCAATACGGGCAGATAGAAGCGGGCGAAGAAAATACAGCCATTGCGGAGTGAGACGAATTTCAGACACAAAAAAAGCCGCTAATTGCTTAGCAGCTTCAATGTGTTGTTTATGGCGGAGGAGGAGAGATTCGAACTCTCGAATGGTTTCCCATCGCCGGTTTTCAAGACCGGTGCCTTCAGCCGCTCGGCCACCCCTCCGTAAACAACAAGCACTTCGCGACGTCAGTCGTTCAGTACGGGGCGTAGTATACAAGACCGGAAAAAAGATGCAAACATTATTTTCAGTCTACTTTGTTGATTTAATGAGCATTTAAATCAGCTTCACAAATTTCAGAGACAAAAAAAGCCGCTAATTTCTTAGCAGCTTTCTTGTGTTGTATATGGCGGAGGAGAAGAGATTCGAACTCTTGAATGGTTTCCCATCGCCGGTTTTCAAGACCGGTGCCTTCAGCCGCTCGGCCACCCCTCCGCAACGAAGCGAACTATAAACATAGCCGATCGGGTTGTAAAGCCTGATTACATTCAATTGCCTGAAAAACAGGCATTCGGTTCTTAAGCGACGATTTAAGCATCATTACGGCGATTTTGGCATCAGGAAACCCCGCCTGGCGGCGCTTAGAGAGGTAAAGAAGGGTAAAACGTCTTTAATGACGTCACGCAACTACTTACACTCCAGTCTGACTGTATTTTCACCGACTCCAACGTTTTGTTAAAAGTGAGAATTTTATTATGGATCGTTACGCTGCCTCTACGTCATCACGCGCAGGCTCGTTGTTAAGCACACACCGGGTGTTGCGTAATACTTATTTCCTGTTAGCACTGACGCTCGGCGTTTCGGCGATCACTGCGACGGCGAGTACAGTTCTCCGCTTACCTGCACCAGGCTTCCTGCTGACTATCGTCGGTTTTTATGGCCTGATGTTCCTGACTTACCGCACGGCGAACAGCCCGGCGGGTATTTTATCAGCCTTCGCGCTGACCGGTTTCATGGGCTACACGCTCGGACCGTTGCTGAGTTCCCTGCTTTCCGTGGGTGCCGGTGACATTATTATGCTGGCGCTTGGCGGTACGGCTCTGGTCTTCTTCTGTTGTTCGGCTTACGTGCTGACAACGCGAAAAGACATGTCGTTCCTGTCGGGCATGATGATGGCGGGCTTTGTGGTGCTGCTGGTGGCGGTGATCGCGAACCTGTTCCTGCAAATTCCGGCGCTGTCACTGGCGATCAGTTGCCTGTTTATTCTGTTCTCAGCGGGCGCGATCCTGTGGGAGACCAGTAATATTATTCACGGCGGCGAAACCAACTATATTCGCGCCACGGTCAGCCTGTATGTCTCGCTCTACAACGTGTTTGTCAGCCTGCTGAGCATTCTTGGGATGTCATCACGTAACTGATTACACACGTAATTCGTTCCAGCCCCGCCACCGTGCGGGGCTTTTTATTTTGTCAGACGGGGCTTTTTGCTAAACTGTCGTCTGCATTTTTACAGGTCAGAGGTTGTATGCTGGAATTCGACGGTCAGGTAATAGAAACCGACGCTCAGGGTTACCTGAAAAACAGTAATGACTGGCAGGAAGGCATGGCACCGCTGCTTGCAGAAGAAGAAGGCATTCAGCTTACCGATGCGCACTGGGAAGTGGTGCGTTTCGTGCGCGGGTTTTATCTCGAATTCAATACATCACCGGCCGTGCGCATGCTGGTGAAAGCGATGGCACAGAAATACGGTGAAGAGAAAGGCAACAGCCGCTATCTGTTCAGGCTGTTCCCGAAAGGCCCGGCCAAACAGGCGACAAAAATCGCAGGCCTGCCAAAACCGGTAAAATGCCTGTAATGTTTCAGTATTTGATTTTGAAATCGGTGTAATGACCGGGAGCGGCGGGCTCACTCAGCACGCGATCAACCCGCGCATGTTTCGGGCCGCCCTGTTTCAGCCAGGCTAGCAGCTGATCCACTTTCTCCTGTTCGCCGCACGCCACCACCTCGACGCTGCCGTCCTCAAGATTTTTTGCATAACCGGTCAGCCCTAACCCGGTAGCCTGATGTTGTGTCGCAAAACGAAAACCGACCCCCTGCACCCTGCCGTAGACATAGGCGGCTATACTGACTTTTGCCATAATATTTCTCTCCGTTAGCGGTATGGTTCGTTGCAATTTCACCTGCATGACCGGACAATGTCGCTCTTTTTTGTCTCCGAACCGACAGAACCTAATTTTATGACTGCACGTTTAATTCTGGCCAAAGGCCGCGAAAAATCACTTTTACGCCGCCACCCATGGGTGTTTTCCGGCGCTGTTCAGCGCCTCGAGGGTAAAGCCAATTCCGGCGACACTATTGATATTGTAGACAGTCAGGGGAAATGGCTGGCGCGCGGTGCTTATTCGCCGTCATCCCAGATCCGTGCCCGTGTCTGGACTTTTAAACAAGATGAAGACATCGATATTGATTTTTTCATCCGCCGTTTACAGCAGGCGCAAAGCTGGCGTGATTATATCGCCAAACGTGACGGGCTGGACGGCTACCGTCTGATTGCCGGTGAATCCGACTGTCTGCCGGGCATCACCATTGACCGTTTCCAGAATTTCCTGGTGCTGCAATTGCTATCTGCTGGTGCAGAATACCAGCGCGCACCTCTGATTGCCGCGCTGCAACACTGCTATCCGGAATGCGCCATCTGGGATCGTTCCGACGTTGCGGTGCGTAAAAAAGAAGGCCTGGAGCTGGTTCAGGGTCACGTCGTCGGTGAAGAACCCCCTGCCCTGCTGCCGATTCAGGAACACGGTATGAGCCTGCTGGTTGATATCAAAGAAGGCCATAAAACCGGCTTCTATCTTGATCAGCGCGACAGCCGCTTTGCTGCACGCAGCTACGCAGCTGGCCGCAATGTGCTGAACTGTTTCTCCTACACCGGCGCGTTCGCCGTGTCTGCGCTGATGGGCGGCTGCACCAAAGTCACCAACGTAGATACCTCTCAGGCCGCGCTTGACGTTGCGCGTCAGAACGTTGAGCTGAACAAACTGGATCTATCGAAAGCCGAATTCGTCCGCGAAGACGTTTTCCAGCTGCTGCGTAAATACCGCACGGAAGGCCAGCAGTTCGACATGATTGTGATGGATCCGCCGAAATTTGTTGAGAACAAAAACCAGCTGGCAAGCGCCTGTCGTGGTTATAAAGATATTAATATGCTGGCGATTCAGTTGCTGCGTCCGGGCGGAATTCTGCTGAGCTTCTCCTGTTCCGGCCTGCTGCCAACCGATTTGTTCCAGAAAATCCTCGCTGACGCCGCACTGGATGCCGGCCGGGAAATTCAGTTCGTAGAGCAGTTCCGTCAGGCTGCCGATCACCCGGTGACCGGCGCGTATCCTGAAGGTTTGTACCTGAAGGGCTTCGCCTGTCTGGTGATGAATTAATCCGATGATCACGACGTGCTGTTCCGGCAGCGCGTCGCAGAATTTTTAGCAGATTAAGCGGTCAAAACTTGAAATAGCACATTTTATCTCCATATAGAGATTAATGATGATTTTGGGAGATGACTATGATTGCCAGCAAATACGGTATCGGCCAGCAGGTTCGCCACAGACTGTTAGGCTATTTAGGCGTGGTAATTGATGTCGACGCTGAATATTCACTCGAAAAACCCGGCGTCGATGACGTCGCCGCTGACGATTCAATGCGTGCCGCGCCCTGGTATCACGTGGTAATGGAAGATGAAGAAGGCCAGCCGGTACACACGTATCTGGCAGAAATTCAGATTGACCATGAAGCTGCCCGCTCGCACCCGGAACAAACGTCTCTGGATGACCTGGCCGCTTCTATCCGCAGTCAGTTACAGGCACCGCGTCTGCGCAACTGATTATCCCGCGCCCGCATAATGAAAAACCGGCTATTTTTGGCCGGTTTTTTCGTCTAATTACTGCCTGCGGCAGTTACTTTTCCATACCCAGCCGCGGGATTTCAATTTTCGGACAGCGATCCATCACCACTTTCAGCCCGCCATCTTTTGCCAGCACAGCGGCCTGTTCGTTGATCACGCCCAGTTGCAGCCACAGCACTTTTGCTTTAATTGCGATGGCTTCCTGCGCTACACCGTAAGCGGCTTCCGCGTTACGGAAAACATCGACCATATCCACCGGTTCTGCGATTTCAGCCAGCGATCCCACCGCTTTTTGCCCCAGCAGTTCCTGCCCTGCCAGTTTCGGACTGACCGGAATAACCTTATATCCCTGAGAAAGCAGATAAGCCATGACGCCATAACTCGGGCGGCCAGGATTGTCGCTGGCACCCACCAGAGCGATCGTTTTTACGTCCTCAAGAATTTTGCGAATATCATTGTCTTGCACGGGGTTATCTCCTTTTGACCTGTATCCGCTAAGTGTAACGCAGCCTGACAGTTTCGACAGGGCCCGGCGCAAAAAGGATCGGTGTGCAGAATTGCCTCATGTGAAATTAAAACATTTTGTAAAACTTTGACACACAATCACCATTACTGAATAATGGAGGATGAGCAATGGTGTGTCTGAGGAGAGAAGAATGAAAGTCTGTCGTGCGCTGGTCGCATTAGCGAGCTTCAGCCTGATGGCGTCAGCTTCTGCGACCTCACTCAAACTGTCTGCGGATGTGGATGTGCTGGTGATCGACGGCAAACAGATGTCTGGCGCTATTCTGAAAGGCGCGGACAGCCTTGAGCTGGATGGCGGGCAGCATCAGATTTTGTTTCAGGTCAGCAAGAATCTGCACCCTGCTGCTGCGCAAAACGCGCAGATTTATCACTCTCCGGCATTGATCGTCACATTCAATGCCAAAGGAAGTCGCTCGGTTTCTTTCATCCTGCCTTCGCTGAGCAATGAAAAAGACACCGCCCAGTTCAGTCAGCAAATGAATTATCAGCTGGTGGATGATCAGGGAAAAACTCTGGTAACCCAACGCGATGTCCTGAGCCTGTTTACCCCGGGTAATACGGCTGCCGCTGAAAAGCTCATGATGACGTATAACTTATCCGGTGCACGCGCTGCCGTACCTTCTTTTGCCCGAGGTAATACCGACAGAAAATCAGCGCTGGCAAGTGATGTTCCTTCGCAAATTTCCATCGCTGATCTTCATCCGCTCTGGACGCGTCTGGCCGCCAATGCGGGTATCGAACAATTTTTACTCTGGTTTAAACTGCCGGAAAAACAAGAACGCGCGTCGTAACTTAATCTGCATCACGCATTCTCTTTCTTAACGTCGATTTGTTGCCCCCACGCTATGCAGTAAAACGGAGTTTCAGTATTCTGTGAGCCACTCTTACTTACGCGTTGAAGGGAATTAGATGGAATACACGACCCGTACGATCGCCAAACAAAAACACATTGCCCTGGTCGCGCATGACCACTGCAAAAATACCTTGATGAAATGGGTGGATAAAAACGTCGCTGAACTGTCGCAACACGTTCTCTATGCCACCGGCACCACCGGAAATATGGTTCAGCGTAGCACCGGGATTACGGTAAAAAGCATGCTGAGTGGCCCGATGGGGGGTGACCAGCAGGTTGGCGCACTGATTGCGGAAGGGAAAATTGATCTGCTGATTTTCCTCTGGGATCCGCTCAATGCCGTTCCTCACGACCCGGATGTTAAGGCCCTGCTGCGTCTGGCAACTGTATGGAATATTCCGGTCGCCACCAATGTGGCGACGGCGGATTTCCTGATTGCGTCGCCGCTTTTCCAGTCAGAAGTGGATATTACTATCCCTGATTATCAGCGTTACTTGTGGGCACGTTTGAAAGAATGATGCGCACAACTGCGTATTCGTCACACCTTCATCAACACAACGCCCGGCATTTGCCGGGCGTTGTGTTGTCAGGGTTTTCGTTGCACCGGAACGCCGATATCTTCCAGCTGCTCCACAAAAACGGAAGGACGTGCTTTATCCTGCATTAACCAGACCTGATGCTTCGCACGGGTCATCGCCACATACAGTAACCGCCGTTCCTCGGCATCCATGAAGTTTTCCGGTTCCGGCAATAAGACCTGTTCCAGCACCGATTCACGCGCCGGTGCCGGGAAGCCGTCGTTGCCTTCGTGCAGGCCGACAATAATGACGTATTCCGCCTGCTGACCTTTACTGGCGTGGATCGTCATAAATTCAAGATTCAGCTTAGGCCAGCGGGTAGCGGCCTTTTCCAGAATCTGCGGCCGTAAATGGTGATAACGCGCCAGCACCAGAATTTTTTCATCGGCAGTGACATAGCCACTGAGCTTATCCAGCAGTTTTTCCAGCTGTTCGTCCGGCAAGATCACCACGTTTTTCTTGTTGCCCTTCGTCAGGCTGTTCAGCGGTTTTTTCAGCTGATAAGGGTTCTGCTGAACAAATTTATTGGCGATTTCACCGATGCGGTCGTTGAAACGGTAAGTGGTATCCAGCGCGCACTGAGCCCCTTCGCCAAAGTGTGTTGAGAAAGCGGTGGTCAGGGAAAGCTCTGCACCGCTGAAACGGTAAATCGCCTGCCAGTCATCGCCCACCGCAAACAGGCTGGTGCGCTTATTCAGCTTGCGCAATGCCGACAACAACAGCGCGCGCTGCGGGGAAATGTCCTGAAATTCATCGACGAGAATGTGTTTCCACGGGCTGACAAAGCGACCTTTCTCCAGAATGTTCACAGCCTGATGAATAAGCCCGGAGAAATCCACCGCGCCCTCTTCTTTTAGCGCCGTTTTCCAGGCTTTCAGTAACGGAGCCATCAGGCGGATGCGCTTAGAAAACAGGTCTTTCACGTCTTCGTGTGCGCTCTCAATCATTTCGGCCTGGCTCCCGCCGTGCGTACGCATCAGACTCAGCCAGCGCTCAAGACGGCTGCCCAGACGTTCGGCCAGCGATTTATTCTTCCAGTAATCGCCTTCCGGCACATCCCATTCAAGCTCATCGGTCATCCACTGCCGCCAGCCGCTGGCCTGCACTTTCTTGCCAGCGCATTGTTCCTGCCAGGTTTTGATAAGCAGGCTGCGGCGCGCTTTAGCATCAGTTTCCAGTTTGCTGATTTTTGGCGCTTTCTTGCTGCCTTCCTGAATAATCTGCAAAGCCAGCGCGTGGAACGTTTTGGCTTTGATCCCGTCGGTATGCAGACGTTCTTTTATACGCGTGTTCATTTCATCCGCGGCCTGACGTCCAAACGCCAGCAACAGAATTTGCTCCGGTACCGCTTCCTGACGGTGCAGCAACCAGCCTGCGCGCGCCACCAGCACCGAGGTTTTGCCGCTGCCAGCACCTGCCAGCACCAGAACCGCGTCTTCGCCATTCACTACCGCGCGACACTGACTTTCATTTAGCGGAGAAACTTCGACGGTATCAAAGAAGTCCTGATTTTCCGCAATCACCCGGTCAGTCCAGGCCAGATTGCGTTTATCGACGCTGCGTTTTCCCTGCTCAAGCCAGCGTAAGCAGGTGTGATAATCTTCGCGGCAATTATCGAAATCATTGAGACGCCCGACGGGGACAGGAATGGCGGAAAATGCCCCGGTGATGTCTTTCTGGACGTCAGCCAGATCGGCGCTTTTAAACCACTTATCCTGTTCTTCAATGTGCGTGATTTTTTCAATTTGCCCGTGCAGAACGCCCGCGCTGACGCCACTCATCTCCTCACTCCAGGCCTGCCAGATTTTGAGAAGGTGCTGATAAAAACGCTGCGTTTCCTGCCACTCAGTGCCGTGCAGGCGGACAACTTTTGCCTCGGGCAATTCAAATTCAAGCTCGCCCCAGACAATGCCACGCTTACAGCGGATCTGGATAAGCTGATTAAAAGGGATCAGGTAGTGATGTTTGTCGCCGCTGACTTCTACGCCTGCATTAAGCAGACGCACCCGATTATAGGGATGCTGCGCCAGATGTTTCCCGAAAGAGGTCGATTTCAATTCCATATCATCACACCGTTTTTTCTCTTTAATTCCTGACGGAAAAGTAATATTTCTTATTTTACATGCAAGTCGTTTTAAGAGTTTACCTTTGATTTGCAGAGGCGATCCACATTCCAAAACAGGGTAGAATAAGACGGTGTTTCTTTTTAGTTAACCTGAAATTTTTCAACTTATTAATATCTTCGGGAAGAGTCGATATGCGCACTGTACTCAATATTCTTAACTTCGTTTTAGGCGGTTTTTTTACCACCCTCGCCTGGCTATTCGCCACGCTGGTGAGCATTGTGCTGATATTCACCCTGCCGCTGACCCGCTCTTGCTGGGAGATCACCCGTCTTTCACTGATGCCTTTTGGCAATGAAGCGGTGCATGTTGACGAATTATACCCGGAAAAACGCAGCGCGCTGATGTCCGGTGGCGGAACCCTGTTGAATATCTTCTGGTTTATTTTTTTCGGCTGGTGGTTATGCTTGTCACACATTTTGGCCGGCATCACTCAATGTATCAGTATTATCGGTATTCCGGTGGGCATCGCGAACTTTAAAATCGCAGCCATCGCGCTCTGGCCGGTAGGGCGAAGAGTGGTCTCCGTCGAACTGGCAAAACAAGTTCGTGAAGCCAATGCCAGCCGTCAGCTAAAAAACGGACGCATTCGCTGATTTTTCATTTTTGATGTTAACCGTGGGGTTTTTCCGTGCTTTCTATTGCACCGGGTTTGAGGCGCTATGCCTATAACAGCAATGTGCTTTACCACATCAGGATTTTCATTGCGCTGGCGGGTGCCGCCGCAATGCCCTGGTGGCTGGGTCAGATAACGCTGACCATCCCTCTGACGCTCGGCGTGGTAGCGGCTGCGCTGGCCGATCTGGACGATCGTCTGGCAGGTCGCTTACGCAATTTGCTGATCACTCTGGTCTGCTTTTTTATCGCTTCAGCGTCTATCGAACTGCTGTTTCCCTATCCCTGGTTATTCGCACCCGGGCTGATGATTTCAACCTGCGGTTTTATCCTGCTGGGCGCACTTGGACAACGGTATGCCACGATTGCGTTCGGTGCGTTGCTCATCGCGATTTATACAATGCTCGGCACCAGCATGTATCACATCTGGTATCAGCAGCCTCTGATCCTGCTCGCCGGCGCCATCTGGTATAACCTGCTGACGCTGGCCGGGCATATTATTTTCCCTATCCGGCCGCTCCAGGATCAGATTTCCCGCTGTTTCACGCAGCTGGCGGCTTATCTGGAAGCTAAAGCGACGCTTTTTGACCCCGATCAGGAAGATAATAATCAGCAACTGGTGGAACTGGCCATGGCTAACGGCCAGCTGGTTTCTACGCTGAATCAGACCAAAAATACGCTGCAAACCCGCCTGAAAGGTGACCGCGGACAGAAAGGTACTCGCCGGACCCTGCACTATTATTTTGTGGTACAGGATATTCATGAGCGCGCAAGCTCATCGCATGTGAAATACCTCAAACTCAGCGAGCAGTTTCACCACAGCGATATTCTTTTCCGTTTTCAGCGTCTGATGAGTATGCAGGCCCGCGCCTGTTTGCAGCTTTCCCAGTGCATCCTGTATCGCCAGAAATATACGCACAACAGCCAGTTCGAGCGGGCGTTTTCCCGTCTTGAAGAAGCGCTGAAACGACTGGAATATCAGGGCGAGCACCGGGAAATGCTCCAGGCTCTTCGCCATCTTCTGAGGAATTTGCACGCGATTGACGCGCAGCTGGCGAATATCGAATCAGAGCAATCATTACCGGAAAACCAGACAGGCAAAAGTCCGTTCGTCGACGATAAGCTCACCGGGCTGGATGATATCTGGCTACGTATTTCCCGGCATTTCACGCCGCAGTCTGTCCTGTTTCGTCATGCAGTGCGCATGTCGGTGGTGCTGTTTATCGGCTACGTATTCATACAGGTCAGCGGCCTGAGCCACGGTTACTGGATTTTGCTGACCAGCCTGTTTGTCTGTCAGCCGAACTACAGCGCGACCCGCCGCAGGCTGGCGTTGAGAATCATCGGGACACTGGCCGGGATTGCTCTGGGCATTCCGATTTTATACTTCGTGCCTTCGGTTGAAGGGCAAATGATCCTGATTGTGATCAGCGGATTATTGTTCTTTGCCTTCCGCACCGTGCAATACGCGCAGGCGACGATGTTCATCACCCTGCTGGTGTTGCTGTGCTTCAACTTGCTGGGAGAGGGTTTTGAGATTGCGATACCCCGAATCATCGATACGCTGATTGGCTGTGCGATTGCATGGGCCGCCGTGACGTTCATCTGGCCGGACTGGAAATTCAGGCAGATTGATAAAGTCGTCAGCAAAACGTTCGACGCAAACTGCCGGTATCTGGATGCGATATTAGTGCAATACCATCAGGGCAAAGATAACAGTCTGGATTACCGTCTGGCTCGGCGTGACGCGCATAACTGCGATGCTGAGCTGGCATCGGTGGTTTCGAATATGAGTTCGGAGAAAAACAACGACCCTGCCACGCTTGAAGCGGCGTTTCGCTTGCTGTGTCTTAATCACACCATGCTGAGTTTCATTTCAGCGCTGGGGGCGCATCGTGAAAAACTCGGTGATACCGAAACCCTGAGACTGCTTGATGACGCGGTCTGCTGTGTTGATGGCGCACTGCACCATTTGCCTTCTGAATCCGGGCGGATAGAAAAAGCCCTGGAGCAACTGACGGCAAGGATCCAGATGCGGACGACCGATTCAGACAGCAAAGAACAGCTTGTCTTGCAACAAATCGGATTGCTGGTGGCCCATCTTCCAGAGCTCACCAGTCTTAACAGTAAAATTCTGCCCGTTCAGAGCCATGACTGACAGCCCGTCAGGATCCGGTGAAACTTAGTGCATCGTGTCGAATGGCTGCTCTTGCTGGTGGTTAAACCATTGAGTCAGTATTTCTCTGGAAGCCATCGGCAAAGCGGCCTCGTGATATCCCAAAATGGCGCCCTCCAGCGCCATTAACAAGTTAATACCCAGGTTCTTCTTTTTCATTGCGCAGAGTTTCAGGTAGGTCTTGCACGCGCCTTGTGTGCGCAGATCGCCCGAATTTGCTATCCCCACCTGCCAGAGCAACCGCTCCAGAGCCAGAGAAAGATTCGGTAAATCTTTAAGCCGCCCGGCTTCGTTATTTTTGCGCAATTCGATTTCACGCAGCATTCCTTTAAGTGAGTATTTACCCAGTTTCCGCACAGCCTCGGTATCGTCCCACTGCGCCGGATTAACTTTGAAATAACGTAACTTCACATCCATTCCCCGCTTGCGATAAATCAATCTCTCCATCTTCTTCCGGCAAAAATGTGCCTCAGTTTCAGCACTGGCGCGCAGATATAATTCTCCGTCTGAGACCAATGCAAACATGGCTCCATCAGCAGATAAACTGAAGCCGCCAAACTGGGTACGGGCACGTACGTCCCCCAGAGAAGCAAAAATTTCCAGACACTCCAGCACTCTTTTTTTTGATTGATTTATCATCGCGTTATCCTTTTCATGTTCATTCCATATATCCCATGTAAGTTACCTGTACTGCTAAAAGCAAAATACGCAATGTAGAGATGGGCAACAAACATAAAATGCAGCCAGAGGATATTCCCTTCAAAATTTGCGAGATGTCTTGGAAAAATTGGGTTGATCTTTGCCCATCGCCAGAGTACTGTACATTCATACAGTAACCTACTGGGGTATATCACTATGCGCACTCAACATCTTACAAATCATCATTTTAGTCAGTCTGCTTTGCCCGTCGCCCACACACAGGTAAATTCGTCTGCGTCCTTGAATAATGGTCTGATCACGGAGTTCGTTTATAGTGCGAGCCAGCCAGCATTTGCGCAGTTACTTCTGCCACTGCTTCAGCATTTGGGTATGCAATCCCGCTGGTTGTTATGGCTCACGCCTCAGCAGAAACTGAGCCGTCACTGGTTATCTCAATCTGGTTTGCCGGTCGATAAAATGGTGCAGGTAAATCAAATCACAGCGATGTCTACAGTTGATGCAATGGAAAAAGCGTTGCTCACAGGGAATTACAGTGTTGTGCTTGGGTGGTTACCCGATTTGAATGATTCAGAAAGAGAAAGACTGCAAATTGCAGCACGTCATGGAGGGTCATATGGGTTCATTATGAAGCCAACAAATGAACAGAATTCAGCTAGTGGACATCACTCCACAGTAAAAATTCACTCTTCTGTATACCATTAGTTCAAAATAGGAATGTTCCTACGAAAATAGTATGGAACTTAGTGATTTGTGCTGAAACCGGCTTCAAACCCAGTAAAAATGGGTATTCCGACCTCAGATTATCTCCAGTTTTTGTCAACAATTAGTCAAAGCCGTTAAGAAATGTGTACGTTTTTCCCTTTTTTTCCACGGTGTTAACACTTCAAGCTTGTAAGTTTCGCGCCACGTTGTAGACTTTACAACGCCAAGGTTGCTCTATAATGCCAACGTAAAGTGGCAAGTTCTTAATTGAAGCAAGAATCTTGGCGTAAGGATTTTAACCAAGGGCTTAAAGCTTAAAGCTCAATTGCCTATTTGGATGATAACGAGGCGCAAAATGAAAAAGACAGCTATCGCATTAGCAGTGGCACTGGCAGGTTTCGCTACCGTAGCGCAAGCCGCCCCTAAAGATAACACCTGGTATACCGGTGGTAAATTGGGCTGGTCCCAATACCATGACACTGGTTTCGCAAATGCTTACGAAGGTATCGGCAACGGCCCTACCCACGATAGCCAACTGGGTGCAGGTGCGTTCTTGGGTTACCAAGCGAACCAATACCTGGGCTTTGAAATGGGATATGACTGGCTTGGCCGCATGCCTTACAAAGGCAGCGTAAACAACGGCGCGTTCAAAGCACAAGGCGTTCAGCTGGCTGCTAAACTGAGCTACCCGCTGACTGACGATCTGGACCTGTATACCCGTCTGGGTGGTATGGTTTGGCGTGCAGACTCCAAAGGTAACTTCGGTGGTACTGGTGAGCGCGTAAGCGATCACGACACCGGTGTTTCTCCACTGGCAGCTGTTGGTGTTGAATACGCAGTGACCAAAAACTGGGCTACCCGTCTGGATTACCAGTGGGTTAACAACATCGGCGACGCGCAGACTGTTGGCGCACGTCCAGACAACGGCATGCTGTCTGTAGGTGTTTCTTACCGTTTCGGTCAGGATGATGTTGCAGCACCAGTTGTTGCACCAGCTCCAGCACCAGCTCCAGTTGTGGAAACTAAGAAATTCACTCTGAAGTCTGACGTTCTGTTCAACTTCAACAAAGCGACTCTGAAACCAGAAGGCCAACAGGCTCTGGATCAGCTGTACAGCCAGTTGAGTTCAATCGATCCTAAAGACGGTTCAGTTATCGTTCTGGGTTACACCGACCGTATCGGTTCAGAACAATACAACCAGAAACTGTCTGAGCAACGTGCACAGAGCGTAGTGGATTACCTGGTATCTAAAGGTATCCCTGCGAACAAAATCTCTGCACAAGGCCAAGGTAAATCTAACCCAGTTACTGGTTCTACCTGTGACTCCGTTAAAGGCCGTGCTGCTCTGATCGACTGCCTGGCACCAGACCGTCGTGTAGAAATCGAAGTTAAAGGCTACAAAGATACTGTTACTCAGCCACAGGCTTAATAACACTCTTTAGCTTTAACGATAGATACTAAAAACCCCGCCTCGGCGGGGTTTTTTTATGCTTTAAATTCAGCGATTCGAATACAACAGGAGAAACCTTTCAACCAGAGATACAAAAAGGCTCAGAGGTCTTGTTTACCGAGGATTTGCTGTAAGTCTTCTTTGAGTGAAGACATCTGGTTGGCGTATTTCTCTTTTCGTTCTGCGTCTTCAAGCAGTTGAATGATGGTGTCCGATAACGTTGCACCACGACGCTGTGCAAGGCCTGCCAGCCGCTGCCAGACGAGGAATTCTAAATCGATGGATTTCTTACGGGTATGCTGATGTTCAGCATTAAAATGACGTTTTCTGCGTGCACGAATAGTTTGTTTAAGCCGGTTTTCCAGCGCCGGATTCATGTTATTCACAATCCAGTCCGTGACCTTCACTGGCTCATTTTCCAGACTGAGAAGTTGGTTCACGGATTCCTGTGCGGCACTGTTTTCCAGATGACGGGTGATCCGCTCACCTTCCCGGTGTTTCTTCACCAGGTACTTCCATTTCCAACCGCTTTCAAGATTTTCCAGTTGCTGATATTTCATCGTGAACTCTTCGGTGACCCCGTAACTTTACTAAGCATAACAGCTTTATTTCAATTTTCACCCCAAATAAACCTGCATATATTGTCCGTTTTTTGCGCACCTGGTCAGCAATGTGCACTAAGCCATGTTCAGTCGCGACTCTCATTGTATGCAGCCGGATTTATTCTTGTATAATCGCTCTTTCCCTTTTTATAGAAAACAGCTAACACATTGACCAATAACCGACTTGACTGGCAGCTTTTACTGCCTGACTCCGCGCCTTATGAGGCAATATTTGCAACGGCAGCCCAGTTAGCCCCTGTCGATTTCGCTGGAACACAGCCCCGGCTGGAAAATGGTTTAACGCTGTTTTGTCATCCCCGCTCGCGCCCTCGCTTTATGACGCTTAAGGCGCAGGAAAACCGTGAGTATCTGTCACGCATTGCTCAGGCGGTAAACGATCTGTTGCCTGAACCCACTGAAGTGACTGGCAACCGCTATCATATTGAAGGCAGTAAGGTCACCCTGCTCGCGGCAAAATCAGCGGAAGATGCTTTTGCTGCGAAGTTCACCTGCCAGTATCGCGAGTGGCTTGAGCCGGAGCAGCTGTTTGGC
Source organism: Rahnella sp. BCC 1045 (assembly GCF_019049615.1). NCBI lineage: Bacteria > Pseudomonadati > Pseudomonadota > Gammaproteobacteria > Enterobacterales > Yersiniaceae > Rahnella > Rahnella sp. BCC 1045. Next base: position 35,619 of record NZ_JAFMOZ010000120.1, read on the forward strand.
TGTGTTCGTGTGCATAAAGATCTCATCCAGCTCGAACCTGGTCTGGTTCATCAGGTTAATGGCGGTGTTCTGGTGCTGTCTATCCGCACACTCATCGCTCAACCGCTGATGTGGCTTCGCCTGAAACAGATGATCACCGAAGGCATGTATCACTGGGTTTCCCCTGATGAAACCAAACCTTTACCGGTTACCATTCCCCCTATGCCACTGGATCTCCGTCTGATTCTGGTTGGCGACCGTCTCTCTTTGGGCGATCTGAGTGACATGGAACCGGAGCTGATGGATTCTGCCATTTATGGCGAATTTGAAGCTGACCTGCCGCTGACAGAAGAAAGCGACATGGAAACCTGGTGTGGATATGTCAACACGCTGGCCGATGAGCTGGAAATTCCCCGCCTTGCTGCCGATGCATGGCCTGAATTCTTTAAGCTGGCAATCCGCCAGAGCACCGATCAGGGCAGTCTGACGCTCGATCCGGTCTGGCTGAACGCGCAACTCAGTGAAGCTGCCCTTTATAATGAAGATGAGCTGCTGAGCGCCAAGGCGCTGGAAGCCGCGTCCAGCGCACGTGCATGGCGCGAAAGTTACCTGCAGGAACGTATGCAGGATGAAATTGAGCTTGGGCAAATCCGCATAGAAACTGAAGGAGAAGTGGTCGGGCAGATCAACGGCCTCTCTGTTCTGGAATATCCGGGTCATCCGCGTGCTTTAGGTGAACCTTCGCGCATTAGTTGTGTCGTACACACCGGCGACGGCGAATTTACCGACGTTGAGCGCAAGGCAGAATTAGGTGGCAATCTTCATGCGAAAGGCATGATGATTATGCAGGCATTCCTGATCTCCGAGTTAGAACTCGACCAGCCTCTGCCCTTCTCCGCTTCGATTGTGTTTGAGCAGTCTTACGGTGAAGTGGACGGCGACAGCGCTTCCCTTGCTGAACTCTGCGCGCTGATTAGTGCGCTGTCGATGCAGCCGATTAACCAGCAAATTGCGGTGACCGGTTCTGTCGATCAGTTTGGGAATGTGCAACCTATTGGTGGCGTGAACGAAAAAATCGAAGGTTTCTTCGAGGTTTGTCAGCGTCGCGGTTTGACCGGTAAACAAGGGGTCATTCTGCCAACCAGCAACGTGCGTAATTTGTGCCTGCATCCGCAGGTGATTGACGCCGTTCGCGACGGCCAGTTTCACTTATGGGCAGTCGATAGCGCAGACGAAGCGCTGCCTATCCTGACCGGACTGATTTACTCCAACGAAGGAGAAGCTGAAGAAGAGCGTGCAAGTTTGCTGGGATTAATTCAGCAGCGTATTGCACTTGTCACGTCTCAGGGCAGCCCCCGCTATCCGTGGCCTCTTCGCTGGTTGAACTGGTTCAACCACAGCTGATCGGAGTTGTTCAGCTTACAGCTGTAAGCTAAGCTCCGCCCTTCATTAAAATAAGGCTTACATAGAACATGGTAGATAAACGCGATTCCTATACGAAAGAAGACCTCGTAGCTTCTGGCCGCAGTGAACTGTTCGGTGCAGGCGGCCCTCCATTACCATCAGGCAACATGCTGATGATGGACCGCATCGTGAAGATGCAGGAAGATGGCGGCACCCATGGCAAAGGCTATGTTGAAGCTGAATTAGATATCAATCCTGACCTGTGGTTCTTTGGTTGCCACTTCATCGGCGATCCGGTCATGCCGGGTTGTCTGGGTCTGGATGCAATGTGGCAGCTGGTAGGTTTCTATCTGGGCTGGCTCGGTGGCGAAGGCAAAGGCCGCGCACTGGGTGTGGGTGAAGTGAAATTCACCGGTCAGGTATTACCGACGGCTAAACTTGTCACTTACCGCCTGAACTTCAAACGCGTGATCAACCGTAAACTGATCATGGGCGTTGCAGATGGCGAAGTTCTGGTTGATGGCGTAGTTATCTATACTGCAACGGATCTGAAAGTCGGCCTGTTCAAAGACGCGGCGGCGTTCTAAGAGCCCTTTCAGTTCATGCCAGACAAACGGTGAGCCCTGTGCTCGCCGTTTTTTTATGATCTTTTAAAGTTCAGCTGAGAGAGCCAAAAACAAAAACCTCCGCGCGCAGCGGAGGTCGTTCCTTATTCTGACAGGGGAGCCGCTTAAGCGGTAACGGCCCTGTCCTCCATGGCTTGTCGCCAACCCCCGAGCCAGTGTGATCGGGCATCTAATGATTGGTACGGACAAATCTCCTTAGAGCGTCCGCCAATACCTGCTTGATATCCACGTGATTGTGCCCGTTCCAGGCGATCGCGTTTTTGTCTCTTCATGCCTTGTATCCCTCATTATTCAGGTCAGGTGGAAAGAAAACAGTGGAGCGCTTCTGCGTCCACACCTAACAAATAGCCGCAATCGCAGGAGAGGTCAATGCGCAAAATTCACGCCAATGTCACATTCGTGAGCTATATTATTCGATTGCGCGCAAACTAATCGCGCCAGCGTAATGCTCATCTGGCTGATCGTCATAAAAAAATCCCGGTGTCTGAAAAGTCAGAAACCGGGATTTTTTGTCTTTAACTTAAAAAATATTAAGCTTAAAAAATTGTCATCTTATCTGTGATGCAATCTGGCCTGCTTCTTGCTGCCAGCCTGTCGCCAGCGTTCTGACCAGTGCATCATAACCGTCTTCGTTTTGTTTCAGGTTCAGCGCGAAATCACGCTGAACTGTCTGCCCAGCGTGCGTCAGCGTCCAGCTGCCGCTGACCACCACGATACCATCGTAGCGGCCATGGAAGCCGGTGACATTCACGTTCAGCACATCCTGATCGTCAGAACCGCCCGCCTGCGAAGAAACCAGGAAGCCCGGCAAATCTCGGCGCAGATAGGTCACCAGGGATTGCTGAAGCTGCTGATCCAGCGGGCTGGCCCAGAGATTATTCTGAGTCAGTGTATATTGCACATCATTGGTCTGATAAACCAACCCGGTTCCTGCCAGATAATCAGCCACACTCACCCGTTCTACCCACAAATGACGCTGCGCGGTTGAACCGGATGCCATCGTGCTGCCCGCCACTGGCGTGCTGCTAAGTACCGGCAACTGGTAATACGTTTTCTCGTTACTGCTGCTGCATGCAGACAGGAATAATACTAAGACGACAGGTATCCATTTCATCATTATTTGGCCTTCTTCGGCTGAGGATCATCTTGCCCTGGGGCGGCGAAAATCAGTGCATTACTTTTCTGATTCAGCGTTTTCAATACCGGCTGAAGCTCACGCAGCGTTTTATCCAGACTCTGCATATCGCCAACCAAATTGCCGTAGGCCGGTGAGCCAGGCTGGAAGCCTTTCAGGCTACGGTTAAGCTGAATGAGCGTCTGCTGCATATCCGCAGGCAAATTTTTCATCTCTTTGCTCGAGACAATCGCGTTCAGAGACTCAATGGTTTTCTGCGTAGATTTCATCGTTCTCTGGCTTTCAGCCAGCGTGCTGGTCGCTTCACGCATCATCGGCTCAATCGGCAGATTGTTGATTTTATCCAGCGTCGTCATCAGTTTCTGCTGGATTTGCGCAAACCCGCCGCTCACGGTCGGCAGCAGTTTATGTCCGGCAATTTCCAGCGGCCCTTTCCACGGTTTCTCGTTCGGATAGAAATCCAGATCGATATACATCGCCCCGGTCAGCAGGTTGGCTGATTTCATGGAGGCGCGCAGACCATGTGCGATGCCGTCACGGATATGATCGTCAATATTGAAATTGCTGCCCAACAACTGTGCGAAGCGGTCTGGTTCGATACGGATCAGGATCGGAATGCGGTAATCATCTGACATTTGCTGATTAAGCACATTCATCGGGAACGGCACTTCGGCCACAGTACCGAGACGAATACCGCGGAATTCTACTGGCGCGCCTTTTTGCAGCCCACGGATGGAATCCGAGAAGAACATCACGTAGTCCATATGACGCGTATACAGTGATTCCTGAATACTTTTCTGATCGTCAAACAGCTGATAGTTATCGCCATTTTTCGCTTCAGCGCCCTGCGTCCAGCCGTTCGGAATATCGAAGCTTACGCCTCCGCTAAACAGCGTCGTCAGTGACCCCATCTCCACACGCATACCGGCGGCGGACATGTCGAAATTCACTCCGCTGTCTTTCCAGAAACGCACATTGTCGGTCACCAGCGTGTCGTATGGCGCACGGACAAAAAGCTGATATTTGATGTTACGGGCTTTAGGATCAAAGTGGCTGGTTTCAACCGTACCGACCTGATAACCACGAAACAGCACCGGATCGCCCGGATTCAGTTGCCCTGAACGCTCGCTTTCCAGAATAACACGGACGCCTTTCGCATCCGGTGACGCCAGCGGTGGTGAATCGTCCAGCTTATATTCTTCTTTCTCGCCACCTTTACTACCGGGCTGTAGCTGAATATATGCGCCGGACAACAACGTACCGAGGCCGGAAACACCCTCGCGCCCGATTTGTGGTTTGACCACCCAAAATACGGAATCGCCACGCAGCATTTTTTCCATACCGGTATTCAGACGGGCTTTGATGATGACCTGCTGGAGGTCGTCGCTGAGCGTGACCGTCTCCACTTTGCCCACGTCCACGTTGCGACTTTTGATGGTGGTTTTGCCGCCTTCAATGCCTTCCGCGGTAGTAGTAATGAGCGTGACTACCGGGCCCTGATGGCTGTAGTGATAAAACAGGATCCAGGCCCCGATCAGTGCCGTGACAATCGGCACAATCCACACCGGAGACCAGCGTTTAATTTTTTCGACTTTGGCAGTTCCGTCGTGTTCTGCCATGTTATTTCCTGCCATCTTGTGGCTCCTTTGCAGACTTCATTCCAGCGCGATCCCAAATGAGCCTTGGGTCAAACGTCATGGCGGCGAACATCGTAAGAATGACAACGCCTGCAAACAGCAGCGCGCCGATATCCGGATATATACTCATCAGTTGCCCCATTCTTACCAGGGCTGACAGCACCGCAATAACAAACACGTCAATCATTGACCAGCGGCCAACAAACTCAACAACTTCATAAATGACATGCAACCTTTCCCTGTCGATTTGCTTATTACTGTTGGCATCCCAGCACAGCCAGGCAATGGCGATCATTTTTAATGTCGGCACCATAATACTGGCGATGAAAATCACCATTGCCACAGGGTAAGAGCCGTCACTCCACAGCAGCACAACACCGGCCATGATCGTTGAAGGCATCGGATTCCCGAGAACCTGCGTGATCATAATCGGCAGCATATTGGCCGGGAGATATAACAAAATAGACGTCACCAGCAGGGCCATCGTCCATTGCAAACTATTTTTACGTCGCGCGTGGCCTTTGCTTTTACAGCGCCCGCACACTTCCTGCTCCGCAGGCAGAATCGCCATGCAGCAATGGCAGGAGCGCAGCCCCTGGCGCAAACCGCTCTCGCCTACCCGTAACGGCTGAACAAGTTCAGGTGCGGGTTCGATGTGTTCCCACATCCAGAAGCGATCAGTGCACTGAAAAGCGCGCAGTTGCAGCAGGCAAAACAAAACGTAGGGGATAAAGCTGGTGCCAATCCCCACATCACCGTACGCCATCAGTTTGACGAAACTCACCAACACACCGGCGAGAAAAATCTCCACCATGCACCAGCTTTTCAGCCGAAATAGCGTACGCGCGATGCTCACTTTCCAGTGAACCGGAATTTTGTTGCCGTAGCAAAGGAGGATAATCGAGAGCATGCAAACCGCCGGAAGCAGTTGCACCACGATCATAAACAGAGACGCCATACTGGCGTAATCTTCAGAAACCAAAACCTGCGGGATCTGCACCAGTGTCACTTCACTGCTCAGCCCGGCAACGTTCATATTAACGAAAGGAAAAAGGTTGGCCAGCAACAGCATGAATAACGCGCTGATTGCATAACCGACAGGACGTCTGCGTGGCTCATTCCAGCGGGTTGTCAGCGTCGTATGGCAACGGGGACAAACGGCCTTTTGCCCTATTTTCAGACCAGGTATGGCCACCAGAATGTCGCATTGGGGACACAGGATGTGCGGGTCATTGTCATGGGCGTCAGAACACACTATCGACTCCTCAACAGCGCAAAGGCAAAGGATAGTGGCAACCGGATTTCCATTACGCCGGTTGCCAATCGTAATGCAGTGTTAGCCGTTTTTCTGCGCTTCCAGCGCTTCCCAACGTTCAAACGCCTGCTCTAATTCCAGCTCTGCGGCAGCAAAAGCAGTGAGCACTTTCTGTGTTTCTTCATGAGGAAGTGTGAAGAAATCAGCATCACTCATCTTCTGTTGCAGAGCTTCAATTTTTTCTTCCATTGCGCTGATTTGCAGAGGCAATTGTTCCAGTTCACGCTGTTGATTATAGCTGAGCTTATTTGCCGTGCGTTTGGCCGGTTCTGCTTTTGGTTGCGCCGCCGGTTTATTTTCCGTGACAACAGCCTGACGAATTGGCTTCTGGTTACGACGCTGATGCTGTGCGTCAAAATAACCGCCCACATAGCTGTTAATCACGCCGTTGCCTTCATAAATCCAGCATTCGGTGGCCGAGTTATCAACAAATTCACGGTCATGGCTCACCAGCATCACGGTGCCCTGATAGCTGTCGATCATCTCTTCCAGCAGTTCCAGCGTTTCCACATCCAGGTCGTTGGTCGGTTCATCGAGGATCAACAGGTTGCTTGGACGCAGGAACAGTTTTGCCAGCAGCAGACGGTTACGTTCGCCGCCGGACAGCGCTTTTACCGGCGTCATTGCACGTTTCGGATGGAACAGGAAGTCTTGCAGATAGCCCAGCACGTGGCGTGCACGGCCATTCACCATCACTTCCTGCTTACCTTCGGCGAGGTTGTCCATCACTGTACGTTCCGGATCAAGCTCGGCGCGGTGCTGGTCGAAGTACGCCACTTCCAGCTTGGTGCCGCAGTGAACGCGACCGCTGTCGGCCTTAATCTGACTTAACATCAGTTTAAGCAAGGTGGTTTTACCACAGCCGTTCGGGCCAACCAGCGCAATTTTATCGCCACGCATCACCTGCGCGGAGAAGTGGCTCACCAGTTGCTTACCGGCAATCGCGTAGCTGACATCTTCCATTTCGAAGACAATCTTGCCCGAAGTCGAAGCTTCAACGACCTGCATCTTAGCGGTGCCCATGACTTCGCGACGTTCAGAACGCTCCTGACGTAAGGCTTTCAATGCGCGAACGCGGCCTTCGTTACGGGTACGACGTGCCTTGATGCCCTGGCGGATCCACACTTCTTCCTGTGCCAGTTTTTTGTCGAACTCTGCGTTCTGCAATTCTTCAACGCGCAGGGCTTCTTCTTTCGCCAGCAGATATTCTTCGTAGTTACCCGGATAAGACACCAGTTTGCCGCGATCGAGATCGACAATACGGGTCGCCATGTTACGGATGAAAGAACGGTCATGGGAAATGAAGATAATGCTGCCCTGGAACTCTTTCAGGAAATCTTCCAGCCAGGCGATACTTTCGATATCAAGATGGTTGGTCGGTTCGTCGAGCAGTAAAATGTGCGGCGCGCTGACCAGCGCACGACCCAGCGCAGCTTTACGCAACCAGCCGCCGGACAGAGATTTGAGCTCTGTATCCGCGTCCAGACCCAGTTTCAGCAGCACTTCATTAATGCGGCTGTCGAGCTGCCACAGGCCCTGGTGATCGAGGATCTCCATCACCTGCGCCAGTTTGTTCATGTTCTTTTCGCTCGGATCGGTTTCAACCAGATGCGAAATGGCGTGATACGCCTTCAGATGTTCAGCCTGCTCGAACACGCCTTCAGAAACGAAATCAAAGACCGTGCCTTCAACGTTACGCGGCGGATCCTGCTGCAGACGCGCAACAATCAGGTCCTGCTCATACACGATACGGCCGTCATCCAGCGGCACTTCTCGGTTAAGGATTTTCATCAGCGTCGATTTACCCGCGCCGTTACGGCCAACCAGACAGACGCGTTCGTTCGGCTCGATGTGTAATTCGGTGTTATCCAACAGCGGCGAGTCACTGAATGACAGCCAGGCACCTGACATACTAATTAACGACATAAACTTTATTTTTCCTCGCCGGCGTGGGACAGCAGCCAGCAGTTATGAATTTGACGGTTACGGGCGAAATCCTGTGACAGGGTTTGGCTGGTGATTTCTTTGGCGGTCAGCCCCAGTTTGCTCAGTCCGTCGAGATCCATCTGGAAGCCGCGCTTGTTGTTCGAGAACATAATGGTGCCGTTGCGACGTAAAATGCGTTTCAGATCTTTCATTAATGCCAGATGATCGCGCTGAACGTCAAAACTGTCGGCCATACGTTTCGAGTTGGAGAACGTCGGTGGATCGATAAAGATCACATCGAATTGTTCATCACACATGCCCAGATAAGACAGGCAATCTGCCTGAATCAGGCGGTGCTGACGGCCGGTCAGGCCATTGGCACGCAGGTTTTTCTCTGCCCATTCAAGATAGGTACGGGACATATCTACCGTGGTTGTGCTCCGCGCACCGCCCAGACCGGCGTGAACGCTGGCCGTGCCGGTGTACGCGAACAGGTTCAGGAAGTCTTTTCCTTTACTCATTTCGCCGAGCATTTTGCGGGCAATACGGTGATCCAGGAACAAACCGGTGTCGAGATAATCCGTCAGGTTAACCCACAGTTTAGCGTCGAATTCCTCAACCAACAGGAACTCGCCCTTCTGTGCCAGTTTCTCGTACTGGCTGGTGCCTTTCTGACGTTCACGGGTTTTCAGGATCAGCTGGCTGGAAGAAATATCCAACACGGACATCGTGGCGTTAATCACGTCGAACAAACGCTGACGGGCTTTCTGCGCATCAACCGTTTTCGGCGGCGCATATTCCTGAACCACAACTTTGCTGCCGTAGCGGTCAACCGCCACGTTGTAGTCCGGCAAATCGGCGTCATACAGACGATAGCATTCGATGCCCTGCTGTTTGGCCCATTTCTCCAGTTTCTTAACATTTTTCCGGAGGCGGTTGGCGTAATCTTCTGCCATTTGCGCACCTGCCGCGCCGGTCGGGTTTTCCGCCAGCTGGTAGTTTTTCTGCACACATTCCAGCGGGCCGTTTTTCGCTTTGAACTGGCGCTCAGCGCGCAGCTGGAGACAACTTAACAACTCAGGTGACGCACTGAATAAGGAGAGCTGCCAGCCGCCAAACTGTGTCTTCATAATGCGGCCAAGCATGTTGTGCAACGCAATCAGAGCCGGTTCGCTTTCCAGACGCTCGCCGTATGGCGGATTGCTGATCACCGTCCCGGTCGGGCCTTCCGGCAGCGGATTCACCAGTTTGCCGACTTCGGCAGCGTCAAAGCTGATCAATTCTGCCACACCCGCGCGACGGGCGTTGGCACGTGCCATCTCGATAACGCGACGGTCGATATCAGAGCCGAAGAAGCGTGATGATGTTTCCTGAACGCCACGGCGGGTACGAACCTGCGCTTCGGCAGTCAGTTCACGCCACAGTTCAGCGTCAAATTTGCTCCAGCCGGTAAAGCCCCAGTGCTGGCGATGCAGGCCCGGCGCGCGATCGGCGGCGATCATGGCTGCTTCAATCAGCAACGTACCGGAACCACACATCGGGTCGACCATTGGCGTACCCGCCTGCCAGCCTGAACGCATCACGATAGCCGCGGCCAGGTTTTCTTTCAGCGGAGCCTGACCGGTCAGGTCACGGTAGCCGCGCTGATGCAGGCCTTCGCCGCTGAGATCCAGCGCGACGCTGGCAGTATCACGTTGCAGAAACACGTTAACGCGGATGTCCGGTTGCTGTTTTGCCACATTCGGACGTTCGTCCATTTTGCGGGTAAAACTGTCAACGATGGCGTCTTTCACTTTCAACGCCCCGTACTGGCTGTTACGGATTTCGTCGTTCAGGCCGCTGAAATGCACGGCAAACGTTTTTTCCACGCCAAACACGGACGGCCAGTCAATCGCCATCACGCCGAGGTAAAGATCCAGATCGCTGTGAACTTTGAATTCGTTCAGCGGTAACAGGATGCGCGAAGCCAGACGGCTCCACAGTAAGCTCCGATACATCAGGCGATCGTCACCTTCAAAATGCACCCCTCCCTGCACAACTTTGCAGGCTTGCGCACCCAGCGTTTCCAGTTCGCTTTTTAACAGTTCTTCCAGTCCACGCGCCGTGCTGGCAAACAAAGAGTTCATATCGACATATCACCAAAAATAAAATTGTTGCGCATTATAGCTAATCCCCACCGCTTGTCATAAAGTCTCTGGTTCTCTTTAAGACTTTATATACAGAGAGGCGACGTTCAGTGCCCATTCTTTCACGTTTATTCGTACACCCGGTCAAATCCATGCGTGGTCTGCAAGTCTCCCACGCACTGGTTACAGCAACAGGACTGACGTTCGACCGCCAGTTCATGATTACCGATACGCAAGGCACTTTTATTACCGCCCGCCAGTATCCCAACCTTGTCCTGTTCACTCCGGTGATCCTGCCCGATGGCCTGATGATCTCTGCGCCAGAAGGTGACAGCATCAGCGTAAAATTCCGTGAATTCGCCGGTGAAAACTCTCCGACAGAAGTCTGGGGCAATCAGTTTACCTCACTCATCGCGCCGGAACCGGTAAATCGCTGGTTAAGTGCTTATTTAAAGCGTGACGTCCAGCTTCGCTGGGTTGGCGAAGAGCCGACGCGCCGTGTGAAAAAACATCCGGAAGTCCCGCTGTCGTTTGCCGACGGCTTCCCGTATCTGCTGATCAATGAAGCGTCGATGCAGGATTTACAGCGCCGCTGTCCGGGGGGGGTACGCGTTGAGCAATTCCGGCCCAACATTGTGGTCAGTGGCACCGAAGCTTATGCCGAAGATACCTGGCAGACGATCCGCATCGGCGAAGTCATTTTCGATCTGGTCAAACCGTGCAGCCGCTGTATTTTCACCACGGTCAGCATTGAGCGCGGACGTAAACATCCGCGGGGCGAACCGCTGAAGACCTTGCAGGGCTACCGTACTGCCAGCGATGGCGACGTGGATTTCGGCCAGAATATGATTGCGCGAAATACCGGTGTGATCCGCGCGGGCGACAGCGTTGAGGTGCTGGCCACCAAACCACCGCGGCCTTACGGCGCAGGTGAAGTGGTTGAAAACGTCGACGCACCGAAAAGCACTGCGCAGGACGTGACCATCAATTATCAGGGCACGCAGTTTACCGGGAATAATCAACAGATTTTGCTCGAACAACTGGAATTGCAGGGATTACGGATCCCATATTCGTGTCGTGCTGGAATATGTGGTGCCTGCAAAATGACATTACGAGAGGGAAAAGTTTCGCCGCTGAAAGAAAGCGCAGTGGGCAAAGACGGAATGATATTGTCGTGCAGCTGTATTCCGGCCTCAGATATTATCATCGGCTAGAAAACGCAGTTAATGCTGAGTCAGGCAGTTTAAACCGGAATTAAAGAACTTAAACTGCCTGATCGTAGACATCGCTGTCTACCCGGAATGCCGCTGGCATCAGCCGGTCATGCATCACTTTGATCGCATCACCTAACACCATCCCGCGCCCTGCCACTGTCAGACGTTCCTGCGCCAGCAGGCACAGACTGGCGTTATCGCCGGACTCAACCACCAGTAATGTCGCCTGCTCACCACTTTCCATTACCTGCACCTGCGCAAGCTGACCGTTTGCTGGCTGGAAAGGACGATGTTGCTGACTGAAATGCCAGCTCTTAGGCATCAGCGGTTTTAAAAAGCGAAAGGCGACTAATGCATTTAATACTAATTCGGCGCGCTGCTCGGCGGCCAGGCGAATATGTTTGCACTGTTCTTCGAAATCAAAATACAGCGCCGCATCATCGACACAAAATGACATATCGCCGAACGCATCCGGCGTTAACATTTTAGCGGGGAATCGGGAACGGAAAATCATGCCATTAGCGAGATCCAACATAAGCCGGTCATGTTCAGTATCAAAATACCAACGCCAATTATCATCTGGTTTGATTTTCATTTCGTCATCCTGTTTGCGCGATGCCCTCTGCCTGTTTGTTCGTGATGTTCTATTGTTACCTGATCCGATAAGAATAGAATTTTTTATTACGAACGGGTATCAGACAAATCCTGAGCCTGAATAATGGTCAGTGGACAAAATATAGACGAGCCGGGTTAATAAATAAACCCCTGACTCGCCTTAAGGATGAAAAATATCAGAGGTGGGTAACAATATCTTTGATCAAACCTGGTCCGCGGAAGATAAATCCGGAATAGATTTGAATTAATGATGCACCGGCTGCCATTTTTTCACGCGCTGCCGTCAGAGAATCAATGCCACCGACGCCAATAACAGGCAGACGACCTTGTAATTCATTTGACAGCATACGGATAATTTCTGTGCTGCGCAGTTGCAGCGGGCGACCGCTTAGTCCGCCTACCTGATCACAATTATTAAGGCCCTGGATCAGTTTACGATCGAGCGTCGTGTTAGTCGCAATCACACCATCCATATTATGACGCACCAGACTGTCGGCTATTTGGATCAATTCTTCCTCAGAAAGATCCGGCGCGATCTTCACAGCAATCGGCACATATTTCTGATGACGTTGCTGAAGTTCAAGCTGCTTATTTTTAATCGCCGCCAGTAAATCATCCAGCGCTTCGCCGTATTGCAGTGAACGTAATCCCGGCGTGTTTGGTGAAGAAATATTCACCGCAATATAACCCGCGTACGGATATACCTTTTCCATACAGGTCAGATAATCATCTTTACCCTGCTCGACCGGCGTATCTTTATTCTTGCCGATATTAATCCCCAGGATGCCGTCAAAATGGGATTTTTTGACGTTATTCACCAGATTATCCACGCCGTGGTTATTGAAACCCATGCGGTTAATCAGGCCTTCTGCCTCAACGATGCGGAATAAACGTGGCTTATCATTACCCGCCTGCGCGCGCGGCGTCACGGTTCCCACTTCCACAAAACCAAATCCCATTGCGCCGAGTGCATCAATACATTCGCCGTCTTTATCCAGGCCAGCAGCCAGCCCCAGCGGGTTCTTAAAAGTTAATCCCATGCAGGTCACCGGTTTGGCCGGAACGGACTGACGAATTAAAAACTCAAGTGGGGTGCCGGAGATGCGGCTTAACTGGCGGAAGGTTAACTCGTGGGCGCGTTCTGGATCGAGCTGAAACAGTGCTTTCCTGACAAAAGGATAATACATGGAGACTCCTGGATTCCCGGTGGCTAGACGGGGCGGTATTATCGACTAAGCGTCAGGCAATTGGAAACGATAACCAGCGGATTGGCACAATAATTGTTTCCGTACGCAAACGATTACTTTTTATTTACCTTAATTTTACTTTTATTCCCCCCGCGCCCGCTTCATCCCTGCTTTATCCGTTTTCAAACTATTCATAGCCAAAATTGAGATTTCCGGTGCGCAGCGTCCCCCTGTTACGTTTACTCCACTTTGTTAAAGAAAATAATGGTTCTATTACTTTTTGTTATAAGGAAGAGAGATGCGCGTTATAACAATCGCAGGTAGCCCGCGACAACCTTCACGTTCTTCCTCCCTGCTGGCGCTCAGCCATCAGTGGCTGGCAAGCCGCGGCGTCGAGGTTTTCACCTATACGATTCAGGATTTTTCCGCTGACGACCTGCTTTTCGCAAATTTCGCCAGCCCGCAGCTCAAACAGCTGACTGCTGAACTGGCAAGCGCCGATGGATTGATCGTGGCAACGCCGGTCTATAAGGCCTCGTTTTCCGGTGCACTGAAAACATTGCTGGATTTGCTGCCGGAACGCGCGCTCGACCATAAAGTTGTACTGCCGCTGGCCACCGCCGGTTCGATTGGCCACATGCTCGCCGTGGATTACGCGCTCAAACCGGTACTGGCGTCGCTCAAGGCCCAGGAAGTTTTGCAGGGCGTTTTCGCCGATGACAGCCTGATCACCGATTACCAGAGTTACCCGGCGAAGCTTGATCCCGCACTTGAAGAGCGTCTGACGGAATCGCTGGAGAACTTCTATCTGGCACTCAGCCGCCGCCGCCCGCTGGCGCCGTCAGTCGCGTCCCTTTCTGCTCAGGCATTACGCGTTTAACTTTAAAAGGAATTAACCATGCCAGCATCCTTCTCTTTATTACGCCGCCTGCCAGCTATTGCCGGGCTGCTGACCAGCCTGACGCTAAGCGGTGCGGCGCTTGCGCAGGAAAAAGATCCCGCACAGTTACGCATCGCCTACCAGAAAGGATCCGTCGGCCTGGTGCTGGCGAAATCTCATCAGTTACTGGAAAAGCGTTTCCCGGACACCAAAATCAGCTGGGTGGAATTTCCTGCAGGGCCGCAGATCCTGGAAGCACTGAACGTTGGCAGCATTGATTTGGGCGGAACCGGTGATTTGCCACCGCTGTTCGCGCAGGCCGCGGGCGCGGATTTGCTGTATATCGGTTCTGAACCGCCGAAGCCGAAAGCTGAAGTTATTCTGGTCGACAGCAACAGCCCGATTAAAACTGTCGCGGACCTGAAAGGACATAAAGTGGCTTTCCAAAAAGGCTCCAGTTCGCACAATTTACTGCTTCGTGCGCTGCAACAGGCCGGGCTGAAATTCACCGATATCCAGCCGGTTTATCTGACGCCTGCTGACGCCCGCGCGGCTTTCCAGCAGCATGACGTCGATGCCTGGGCTATCTGGGACCCATACTATTCCGCCGCTGAAGTTCAGGGCGATGTTCGCGTCCTGACCGACGGTTCCACGCTGCACCAGACCGGTTCTTTCTATCTGGCACCGAAAAAATATACCGAAGCGAATCCGCAATTTATCAGCGCCGTTCTGGACGTGTTAACGCAGGCGAATGCGCTGACGAAAACCGACCGTGCGCAAAGCATCACACTGCTTTCCCAGTCGATGGGGCTGCCGGATAAAGTCGTGGCGTCTTATCTCGATCATCTGCCGGATATGCCAATCACACCGGTCAGTGCTGAAACGGAAAAACGCCAACAGCAAACCGCCGATTTGTTCTATGAAAACCATATTTTGCCAAAACCTGTTGAGATTAAAGATCGCATCTGGAAGCCCGCTGTACAGGCTAACTGATCACTCATTGAGCCGCCCGCTGAGCGGCACCCGTGACGAATTGAGAGGAAAAACAACATGAGTCTGAACGTATTTTGGTTCTTACCTACCCACGGCGATGGCCGTTATTTAGGCACTGAAGAAGGCGCGCGAGTAGTCGATCACGGCTATCTTCAGCAGATCGCACAGGCCGCCGACCGCCTGGGTTTTGGCGGTGTATTGCTGCCAACGGGCCGTTCATGTGAAGACTCATGGCTGGTGGCCGCCTCACTGATTTCGGTGACTCAGCGTCTGAAATTTCTGGTCGCGCTGCGTCCGGGGATTATTTCTCCGACGCTGGCTGCCCGTCAGGCCGCCACGCTGGACCGGCTTTCCGGCGGTCGTGCGCTGTTTAATCTGGTGACAGGCGGTGATCCCACCGAACTGGCTGCCGAAGGTTTGCACCTCAATCACAAGGAACGCTACGAAGCGTCCGCCGAATTTACCCGTATCTGGCGTCGTGTGCTGGAAGGGGAAACCGTGGATTACGAAGGCAAACACATTCAGGTGAAAGGGGCGAGCCTGATGCACCCGCCGGTTCAGTACCCCCGTCCGCCGCTGTATTTTGGCGGTTCTTCTGACGAAGCGCAGGATCTGGCCGCTGAGCAGGTTGAACTTTATCTCACCTGGGGTGAACCGCCGGCACTGGTGAAAGAAAAAATCGAGCAGGTCCGTGCGAAAGCCGCAGCGAAAGGCCGTACCGTGCGTTTCGGTATTCGTCTGCACGTGATTGTCCGCGAAACAAACGAAGAGGCCTGGCGCGCCGCCGACAAGCTGATTGCCAACGTGGATGACGAAACTATTCAGCGTGCGCAGGCCGCATTTGCGAAAACTGATTCCGTCGGTCAGCACCGCATGGCCGCCCTGCACGGCGGCGATCGCAACAAACTGGAAATCTACCCGAACCTGTGGGCAGGCATTGGTCTGGTGCGCACCGGAGCCGGCACGGCGCTGGTCGGCGACGGCCCGACCGTTGCGGCCCGCATGCAGGAATATGCCGATCTGGGCATCGATACCTTTATTTTCTCCGGTTATCCGCATCTGGAAGAAGCGTACCGCGTCAGTGAGCTGCTGTTCCCGCATCTGGATCTGGCAAAACACGAAGACGATCAAACCGTGAAAAAAGCCATTTTGCCGCGCGGTGAACTTGTGGCGCACGATTTTGCGAATAAACGTGCCGCCAGCCAGCATTAAGGAGAATAAAGATGACGAGATCACAACGCTGGCTGAACCGCGCCGCGCCCTGGGTCGTTCCGGTTGTCCTGATCGGCGGCTGGCAGCTGGCGGTTGAAGCTGGCTGGTTGTCTAACCGCATACTTCCGGCACCGAGCGCGGTGGTGGAAGCCTTCTGGACACTGGCCAAAAGCGGCGATCTCTGGCAGAACCTGAAGATCAGCACCTTCCGCGCGCTGACCGGTTTTGCCATCGGCGGCAGTCTGGGTTTACTGCTCGGCTTTATCACCGGGCTTTCACGCTGGGGCGAACGTCTGCTCGACAGCTCGCTCCAGATGCTGCGTAACATTCCGCATCTGGCCCTGATCCCGCTGGTGATTTTGTGGTTCGGCATCGATGAATCCGCCAAGATTTTCCTGGTGGCGCTGGGCACGCTGTTTCCGATTTATCTCAATACTTATCACGGCATCCGCAACATTGACCGCGGTTTGCTGGAAATGTCGCGCAGCTACGGTTTATCCGGTTTCCCGCTGTTTATTCAGGTGGTTTTACCGGGCGCGCTGCCGTCGATTATGGTCGGCGTTCGTTTTGCGCTGGGCTTTATGTGGCTGACGCTGATCGTCGCGGAAACCATTTCGGCTAATTCAGGCATCGGGTATCTGGCGATGAACGCCCGCGAGTTTTTACAAACTGACGTCGTGGTTGTGGCCATTGTGTTGTACGCCATCCTCGGCAAACTGGCCGATGTGCTGGCCCGCCAGTTGGAAAGTGTCTGGCTACGCTGGCACCCGGCCTATCAGAAAAAACAAGGAGACGCCGCATGAGCGCACCTGCACGTATCGGGCAAGGCACGCCGGTCACCTTATCCGGCATCACGAAAAAATACGGCAACCGCGCCGTACTGAATGATATCAATCTGCGTATTCCACCCGGCCAGTTTGTGGCCGTTGTTGGCCGCAGCGGTTGCGGGAAAAGTACCCTGCTGCGCCTGCTCGCAGGGCTGGAAAAAACCACGCAAGGCGAGCTGCTCAGCGCCAGTGCGCCGTTGAGTGAAGTTCGGGAAGATACACGGCTGATGTTTCAGGATGACCGCCTGCTGCCATGGAAAAAGGTGATTGATAACGTCGGGCTGGGTTTGAAAGGTCAATGGCGTGAAGCCGCGCGGGCAGCGCTGGAAGAAGTCGGGCTGGCCGACCGCGCCGACGAATGGCCTTCGGCGTTATCCGGCGGACAAAAGCAACGCGTGGCGCTGGCACGGGCGCTGATCCACCGCCCCCGTTTGCTTTTGCTGGACGAACCGCTGGGTGCGCTCGATGCGCTGACGCGTATTGAAATGCAAAGCCTGATAGAACGTTTATGGCAGCAGCATGATTTCACCGTTTTACTGGTGACACATGATGTCAGCGAAGCAGTCACGGTCGCGGATCGCGTGATCCTTATCGACCAGGGGCAAATTGGCATGGATTTAACCATTGATTTGCCACGCCCGCGCCGCAAAGGATCTGCCCGTCTGGCTGAGCTGGAAGCGGAAGTGCTGGAACGCGTGCTGACGCCACAGCCAGCGCAGAACGTTCCGCAGGAAGCGAAACGCGCGCAGAGTTAACGGAAAGTCCCGTCATCTCAACATGTAAAAAGGGCGATGTTTCCATCGCCCTTTTGTCTTACTGCGTTTCTGCGGTTAGTTACGCATCTAACGCTTTGGTGATTTTCTCGAACAAATCACCGGACAGATTTTCCAGCCCTTTCAGCTGTTCCAGTGCCTTACGCATCTGCGACTGACGGCCAGCATCATAACGTTTCAGACGGATCAGCGGCTCAATCATACGTGCGGCAACCTGCGGGTTACGCGTGTTCAGATCGGTCAGCATTTCGGTCAGGAACTGATAACCGCTGCCATCTGCGGCGTGGAATGCAGAAGGGTTAGCCGACGCGAACGCACCAATCAGTGAACGGACGCGGTTCGGGTTGCCCATGCTGAATGAACGGTGGTTGAGCAGTGAACGTACTTTCTGCAACACATCGGCCGCCGGGCTGGTCGCCTGCTGGATAAACCATTTATCCATAACCAGGCCATCGTGATGCCAGCGCTCGTCGTAAGCGGCTAACAGCGTTTCGCGACAAGGCAATTGCGCGGACACGGCGGCGGCCATTGCGGCCAGTGAGTCGGTCATGTTATCGGCCTGCTCAAACTGGGTTTTAACCTGCTGATCCGCCAGAGTAACATCCGCAAAAGCCAGATAATGCAGGCAGGTATTACGCAGTGAACGTTTACCGATATCTTCATGCACAACACGATACGCAGGCAGACGATTGGCGTTATAAACCGCCAGGAATTCATCGGCCATTTCCGTTGCCAGGCAGCGGGTAATGGCATCGTGAACAGCGCTGATGGCTTCCGGATCGATGATCTCAAACAGTTCTGCAATTTCGTTTTCAGACGGAAGGGTCAGGATCTGCGCCGCCAGTGCCGGATCGATATTTTCATCCAGCAGTACCGCACGGAACGCATCCGCCACATGCAGCGGCAGAGACAGAGGCTGTTTCTGCTGATGACGTGCCACGTTCAGTTTGATGTATATCGCCAGCAGGCTTTGCGCCGCATCCCAGCGGGCGAAATCGTTACGCGCGTACTTCATCAGGAAAGTCAGCTGATGATCGCCCCACTTGTAATCGAGTTTCACCGGCGCGGAGAATTCACGTAATAAAGAAGGCACCGGCGGGTATTCCACATCGTCAAAGATGAAGGTCTGCGCGGCTTCGGTCACATTCAGCACGTTGCTGACCGTCTGACCGTTTTGTTTCAGCGCAATCACGTTGCCCTGCGGATCGTAGAGTTCGATATCCAGCGGAATATGCAGTGGCAGCTTTTCAGTCTGATCAGGCGTTGGCGGGGTTTTCTGGCTGACGGTCAGGGTGTATTGCTGTTTTTCCACGTCGTAGTCGTCGCGCACGGTCAGCACCGGCGTGCCGGACTGACTGTACCAGCGGCGGAATAGCGACAGGTCAACATTCGAGGCATCTTCCATCGCCTGCACGAAATCGTCGCAAGTCGCAGCGCTGCCGTCGTGGCGCTCGAAATAAAGCTGCATTCCGGCCTGGAATTTCTCTTCGCCCAGCAGGGTGTGCAGCATGCGGATAACTTCAGAACCCTTCTCATACACAGTCAGCGTATAGAAGTTATTCATTTCGATAACTTTTTCTGGACGAATAGGATGCGCCATCGGGCTGGCATCTTCAGAGAACTGCGCGCCACGCATCACACGGACGTTATCGATACGGTTGACGGAACGGGAGCCCAGATCAGAGCTGAATTCCTGATCGCGGAAAACAGTCAGGCCTTCTTTCAGGCTCAGCTGGAACCAGTCGCGGCAGGTCACGCGGTTACCGGTCCAGTTGTGGAAGTATTCGTGGCCGATCACCGCTTCGATACCGAGGTAATCTTTGTCGGTCGCGGTTTCGGCTTTTGCCAGCACGTATTTGGAGTTAAAGACGTTCAGGCCTTTGTTTTCCATCGCGCCCATGTTGAAGAAATCAACGGCAACAATCATGAAGATGTCGAGATCGTATTCGAGATTGAAGCGGGTTTCGTCCCATTTCATCGACTGTTTCAGGGATTCCATTGCCCAACCCGCGCGATCCAGATTGCCGCGGTCAACGAACAGCTCCAGCGCCACATCGCGGCCTGAACGGGTTTTGAAAGAATCACGCAGAACGTCGAAATCACCAGCAACCAGCGCAAACAGGTAGCAAGGTTTCGGGAACGGATCTTCCCATTTTATCCAGTGTTTGCCACCTTCCAGCTCCCCCTGATCAATCCGGTTACCATTGGACAGCAGATAAGGATAGCGGGCTTTGTCAGCTACAATTCGGGTGGTGAAGCGCGCCAGAACATCCGGGCGATCCAGATAATAGGTAATGTGGCGGAAACCTTCGGCTTCACACTGAGTACACAGCGCTTCCCCGGAAAGATACAGCCCTTCCAGCGCGGTGTTTTTCGCCGGGTGAATTTCGTTAACAATCGCCAGTTCGAACGCTTCAGGCAGGCCAGTGATTTCCAGCGCGCCTTCTTTTAACTGATATTGAGGCCAGTCCTGACCGTTAATTTTCAGGCTGATAAGCGTCAGATCTTCCCCGTTGAGCACCAGCGGAGCGCCTTCTGCACCCTGTCGTTTAATCTGGCTGACGGCGGTCACAAGGGTCTTCTGTGCATCAAGCTCGAAATTCAGGTCGATATCCGTGATGGTGTAGTCCGGCGCACGATAGTCGTGGCGAAACTTGGCTTGTGGCAGTTGAGTCATAAAAAACCTTTTGGCGTTTTCATTGTTTAGGGTGATGACGATTCATGGCATTGAAGCGGGCGCTTTTTGTCAGCAAATCGCTGCGCAGAGCCCTGCCGCCCTTCATACTTTTCTCTCTAAACTCTAACACAGGCACCAGAAAATCCCAGATTGTTGCCAGTTTGTGAGTGCGTATGCGCACCTTTCAACCAAAACACAGAAATTTGTCTTAAAGGGCCTTTCTCGGGCTTAAAAATGGAAGTCCGATCGCCGTCACATTCTTCACTGATAAAACTGTACTTTTCAAAACGCACTTTTGCGCAGTTTTTTATGCTCTATTTTCTCGTTCGTTACATAAATTCAATATTTAAATCCGATCGCGAGTCATTAGCATGATCATGAATACGATGAATCACTGAGGCTAATAATAAAATGAGTGACACCTGCGCCCCCGACCAGGGGATAACAAATCAAAAAACATTAAATAACAAGACATTATCAGCCAGAATTGACTCGCTTCCCGCTTCAGCCGGGCTATGGCGTTTTATTATTTTGCTCTCGCTGGGTGGATTCTTCGAACTCTACGACCTTTTCCAGACGGGATACATTAGTTCGGGTTTGATCGCAGAAAACATATTTCATGTTGGCAGCGCCGGTGTACTCGGTATTTCCGATCAGGCCGCCTTCGCATCTTCCACATTTTTGGGCCTTTTTCTCGGCGCGAGCATGCTGGCACCTAACGCTGACCGGTTTGGCCGCCGCATGACATTTATGTTTGCGCTGGCGTGGTATGGCTGTTTTTCATTACTGATGGCGTTCCAGAACAGCGCGGAGGGGATCATTCTTTGCCGCTTTCTGGTCGGGATTGGCCTGGGACTGGAGCTGGTAACGATTGATACCTATCTGACCGAATGGGTTCCCAGTCATCTGCGAAGCCGTGCCTTTGCGTTTGCTTTCTTTATACAGTTCCTCTCGGTTCCGGCCGTCGCCCTGATGTCCTGGTGGCTGGTTCCGCAGACTTTCTTCGGCCTCACGGGCTGGCGTTACGTAGTAATCGCCGGGGCGCTGTGTTCACTGATTATCTGGTTTGTGCGTAAAAACCTGCCTGAATCCGCCCGGTGGCTGGCACAGCAGGGAAGAAACGAAGAGGCGCACAATGTCGTATCGGCGATGGAAAAACGCTGCGGCGTGGCCGAAAGCCCGGCATATGTCGCGCCTGAACAGGCCAGCGGATTACCGCGAAAAGGCACGTTCAGGGAAATTTGGTCATTTCAATACCGCAAACGCACGCTGATGCTGACGGTAATGAACTTCTTCCAGGCCATCGGTTTCTTTGGTTTTGGCAACTGGCTGCCCGCCCTGCTTTCCGGCAAAGGCACTACAGTGACCCACAGTTTGCTTTACGCCTTCTTTATTACACTGGCGTATCCGCTGGGTTCTCTGATTTGCAGCCGTTATGCCGACAAGATCGAAAACAAATGGCAAATCGTCCTTTCTTCCCTGATGACGGTAATTTTCGGCACCCTCTTCGCGTTTCAGACTCATCCGGTCATGCTGGTCATTTGTGGTTTCCTGATCACCTATTCCAACGCATGGCTGACATTCAGTTATCACGCGTATCAGACCGAGGTATTTCCGACACACATCCGCGCCCGTGCGGTGGGTTTCTGTTATTCCTTCAGCCGTTTGTCGACCGTCTTTAGCAGTATTTTGATCGGCCTGATCCTGCAATATGCCGGAACGCAGGGCGTGATTGCGTTCATCGTCCTCAGTATGATTATCGTGATGCTGGTGATCGGGATTTTTGGCCCTAAGACGCGGGGGATTAATCTGGAAAACATCTGATCGTTTACTATCGTGAACAAACGAAGCGGAATGAACACACAAAAATCGGGGTAAAATTGCCCCGATTTTTCTTTTCTGAACGTCAGGTTGATTAAATTTATGTAATCAATTTGTGCTTTTTTTAATCCGGAAGATCGCCTGTTTGCCCATATTCCCTATGTTTGAGCACAATTAAGCCTCGACCATTTGCAGACAATTATGATGTGATGAGGGTTCTTTAACAGGATAATACGGTATACTTCACAGACTTTGCTGTTTTATCCAGAACGTTTTTTTTACGGAACGGTTGTTTGTGTTCAAACACTCAGTTTCTGACGAGGATGCTGTAAGCGCGCTATGACTCCATACGCCTCCCCGATTTTGACTTCGCTGTTAGATACCGATGCCTACAAGCTTCATATGCAGCAAGCGGTTTACCATCGCTATCGCAATATTAACGTCGTGGCCGAGTTCCGTTGCCGCGGTGATGAACTTCTGGGCGAATACGCCGGCGAAATTCGTCAGCAGATCCAGAAAATGAGCCAACTGGCGCTGACCGACGACGAATTCACCTATCTTTCCGGGTTGCCCTTCTTCACCCGGGATTATCTCAACTGGCTGAAAACGTTCCGCTACAATCCTGAACATGTCACCGTTTCCGATCACAACGGGCATTTGCACGTGCGCATTGAAGGGCCGTGGCGTGAAGTGATTATGTGGGAAGTGCCGCTGCTGGCCGTCATCAGTGAAGTTGTGCACCGTCAGCGCTCGCCGGATATTACCGCGCAAATGGCGGTCGATCAGCTGCGTAAAAATCTCGCCAGTTTCAAAGAACAGGCTGCTGACATCGATCTTTCCGCTTTTCGGCTGATGGATTTCGGCACGCGTCGCCGTTTCTCCGGTGAAGTTCAGGAAGCGATTGTCACCACGCTGAAAAACGAATTCCCTTATCTGGTCGGCACCAGCAACTACGATTTAGCCCATAAATTGCAGCTGACGCCGGTTGGAACACAGGCGCACGAGTGGTTCCAGGCACATCAGCAAATCAGCCCGGTTCTGGCGAACAGCCAGCGCGCGGCCTTACAAGCCTGGCTTGACGAATATCCCGATCAGCTGGGCATTGCCCTCACGGACTGCATCACCATGGATGCTTTCCTGCGTGATTTCGGAACAAAATTCGCCAACGCTTATCAGGGACTGCGTCATGACTCCGGGGATCCGGTTGAATGGGGTGAAAAAGCGATTGCACATTACCAGGCGCTCGGAATCGACCCGATGACCAAAACGCTGGTGTTTTCCGACAATCTGGACCTGGATAAAGCGCTGCATTTGTACCGGCATTTCCATCAGCGGGTGAATCTGGTCTTTGGTATCGGCACGCGCCTGACCTGTAATATCCCGCACGTCAAACCGCTGAACATCGTGATCAAACTGGTTCAGTGCAATGGCAAACCGGTAGCAAAACTTTCTGACAGCCCGGGAAAAACCATCTGCCAGGATAAAGCGTTTGTAAAAGCGTTGCGTAAGGCATTCGATCTGCCGCTGGTTAAGAAAGCATCCTAAGACAAAAATACTGTGCCGGAAAATGAACGCCGGCACAGTGATGTATTTTTCCCTGTAATAATGCCTCGCATTCTCTTCCTTTATATAGCTACGATTTAATTCGTTCGGCTTTCATTCGTTCGGTTAATAATTTCAGCCAATCCATCCTTCTGCCTGTGAATTCTTGGCTGACGATGACGATTTCTGCTTGTGTCCTGAGAAAGGCTAAGTAACATAGCAAAATCCCTTTTTACAGGGTGTCCAATATTTCTTAGTCAACATATATAAAGAAAGAGAGAAATCTATGAGCGTTGTGCCTGTAGTCGACGTACTGCAAGGCCGTGCTGCGGTTGACAGTGAAGTCACCGTACGCGGTTGGGTACGTACCCGGAGAGATTCTAAAGCTGGTATCTCATTCGTCGCCGTTTATGACGGCTCCTGCTTTAATCCATTACAGGCCGTCGTCAATAATTCTCTGCCCAATTATCAGGAAGACGTTCTGCGCCTGACGACCGGTTGCTCAGTAGAAGTGACGGGTACCGTTGTGGCTTCACCTGGCGAAGGCCAGAGTTTCGAGCTGCAGGCAACTGCCGTTAAGGTCGTGGGTTGGGTGGATGATCCTGATACTTATCCGATGGCGGCAAAACGCCACAGCATCGAATATTTACGCGAAGTAGCTCACCTGCGTCCGCGCACAAACCTGATTGGTGCGGTTGCACGCGTGCGTAACACCCTGTCTCAGGCGATTCACCGTTTCTATCACGAAAACGGCTACTTCTGGGTATCCACCCCGCTGATCACTGCTTCTGATACTGAAGGCGCAGGCGAGATGTTCCGCGTTTCCACGCTGGATCTGCAAAACCTGCCGCGTACCGACAAAGGCGAAGTAGATTTCAGCGAAGACTTCTTCGGTAAAGAATCTTTCCTGACCGTGTCCGGCCAGCTGAACGGTGAAGCCTATGCCTGCGCGCTGTCCAAGGTTTACACCTTCGGCCCGACATTCCGTGCAGAAAACTCCAACACCAGCCGCCACCTGGCTGAGTTCTGGATGGTTGAACCTGAAATTGCTTTTGCAACGCTGAACGATATCGCGTCACTGGCTGAAAACATGCTGAAGTATGTTTTCCAGGCCGTTCTGAACGAACGTTCAGACGATATGGCCTTTTTCGCAGAACGCGTAGACAAAGATGCTGTTGCACGCCTGGAGCGTTTTGTAACCTCCGATTTCGCGCAGGTGGATTACACCGATGCAGTAGAAATCCTAATGAATTGCGGTCAGAAATTCGAAAACCCGGTTTCATGGGGTGTGGATCTTTCATCCGAACACGAACGCTATCTTGCTGAGCAGCATTTTAAAGCGCCGGTCGTTGTGAAAAATTATCCTAAAGATATCAAATCTTTCTATATGCGCCTGAACGACGACGGCAAGACAGTTGCCGCGATGGATGTTCTGGCACCGGGCATTGGTGAGATTATCGGGGGTTCACAGCGTGAGGAACGTCTGGATGTTCTGGACGCCCGTATGGCTGAGATGGGTCTGAAACAGGAAGATTATTGGTGGTATCGCGATCTTCGTCGTTACGGCACCGTGCCACACTCTGGCTTCGGGTTAGGTTTTGAGCGTTTAGTTGCTTATGTGACCGGCGTCCAAAACGTGCGTGATGTGATCCCGTTCCCTCGCACACCACGTAATGCAACCTTCTAATTAAGTAACGTATTTTAATTTTACAAAATTGCCACAATTCAGAGGTCAGCTTAGCTGGCCTTTGTCATTTTTAAAGATAGATCCGTGTCACAAAGTTCCGTAAAATACACATTTTGAAATACATTTTTTCTAACTGAAACATATTTAGTAATTTAGTAGCATTTTCGCTATGGATTAAGCGAACCTCGGATGGAATAGTGCGTTCAGACACAGGAGACACCAAACTTTCATGAATAGTTCCGTAAAGAATTATTCACGGCAGTGGCAGGTGTCCGAATAAAACCAATGAGGGTAATAATAATGATGAAGCGCAACATTCTTGCAGTGGTAATCCCGGCTCTGTTAGTTGCTGGTGCAGCTAATGCAGCAGAGATCTATAACAAAGACGGCAACAAACTGGACCTGTACGGTAAAGTTGATGCACGTCACACCTTCTCTGACAACGCTGGCGATGACGGCGACCAGACTTATGTTCGTTTCGGCTTTAAAGGCGAAACTCAAATTACTGACCAACTGACCGGTTACGGCCAGTGGGAATACAACGTTCAGGCTAACCACGCAGAAAGCGCTGGTGACGAAGGCAACAAAACTCGTCTGGGCTTCGCAGGTCTGAAATTCGGTGATGCTGGTTCATTCGACTACGGTCGTAACTACGGCGTGATCTACGACGTAATGTCCTACACCGACCAATTGCCAATCTATGGCGATGACACCATGTACCAGAACAACGACAACTTCATGGTTGGTCGTGCAAATGGTCTGGCTACTTACCGTAACAGCAACTTCTTCGGTCTGGTTGATGGCCTGAGCTTCGCTGTACAGTACCAGGGTAAAAACGACGAAGGTCGTGACAGCCGTGGTGCAGTTGATTCCAATGGCGACGGCTGGGGTACTTCTGCAGCTTACGCAATCGGCAACTCTGGTGTTAGCATCACTGGTGCTTACTTCTCTTCTAACCGTACTACTCTGCAGAAAGAAGACGGTACTGGTGACAAAGCTGACGCATACGCATTCGGCGCTAAATACGATGCTAACAACCTGTACCTGGCAACCTTCTACGGTGAATCACGCAACACCACCGATTACGGTAACCCAGACGCGATTGCTAACAAAACTCAGAACTTCGAAGTTGTAGCTCAATACCAGTTCGATTTCGGTCTGCGCCCGTCTATCGCATACCTGCAGTCTAAAGGTAAGAACCTGAATGGTTTCACCAACAACGGTTCTACCTACGCTGGCGGCGATGCTGACCTGGTTAAATACGTAGAAGTTGGTACTTACTACTACTTCAACAAAAACATGTCTACCTACGTTGACTACAAAATCAACCTGCTGGATGACAACAGCTACACCAAAGCAGCCGGTCGCAGCACAGACGACATCGTTGGTGTTGGTCTGCAATATCAGTTCTAATATCGCTTAACGATGCGCTTACGGGCGCATCAAAGTGGATATCAAGGCAGGGCTTCGGCTCTGCCTTTTGCTTTTTTAGCATTTGCCTGAAATGAGCTTTGCCACCCTATCTCATAAATTATTTTAATCTCATACGCGTTCTCACAACTCTGCTTTCTTTTTGCCGCAAACGGTTGGCAAATAAGGTCTCCGGCGTTACCCTGATGCCCTCTTTCGCAATATCAGGCTATGGAAGTTTCCAACATGTTTGAAAAAATCACTGCAGCACCTGCCGACCCGATTCTGGGTCTTTCCGATCTTTTCCGCGCGGACGACCGCTCAAATAAAATCAATCTGGGGATTGGTGTTTATAAAGATGAAACCGGTAAAACACCGGTTCTGGCCAGTGTGAAGAAAGCTGAACAATTCCTGTTGGAAAATGAAACGACAAAAACCTATCTGAGCATTGACGGGTTACCTGATTTTGCACGCTGTACGCAGGAATTGCTGTTTGGCAAAAACAACGCTGTGATTGCCGACAAACGTGCCCGTACCGCACAAACTCCGGGCGGAACCGGCGCATTACGTATTGCAGCCGATTTTATCGCCACCCAGACCAGCGCCAGACGCGTGTGGGTCAGCAATCCAAGCTGGCCAAACCATAAAGGCGTTTTCTCTGCTTCAGGTCTGGAAGTAGCAGAATACAATTATTACGACGCCGCGAATCACAGCCTCGACTTTGACGGCATGCTGAAAAGCCTGAGCAACGCACAAGCTGGCGACGTGGTGTTATTCCATGGTTGCTGCCACAACCCGACGGGCATTGATCCGACGGCTGAACAGTGGGCCCAACTGGCAGAATTGTCTGTCGCCAATGGCTGGTTGCCGCTGTTTGATTTCGCTTATCAGGGCTTTGCCAAAGGTCTGGAAGAAGACGCTGCCGGGCTGCGCCTGTTTGTGGCTAATCATAAAGAATTGCTGGTTGCGAGCTCTTACTCGAAAAACTTCGGGCTATACAATGAACGCGTGGGTGCCTGTACGCTGGTGGCGGCTGATGCTGAAACCGCAGACCGCGCATTCAGCCAGGTGAAATCCGTGATCCGTGCAAACTACTCTAACCCACCCGCTCACGGCGCCGCTGTTGTTGCCACTATTCTGGGTAACGAGGCACTCCGCACGCTGTGGGAGCAGGAACTGAGCGATATGCGTCAGCGTATTCACCGCATGCGTCAGCTGTTTGTCAGCACGTTGCAGGAAAAAGGCGCGCAGCAGGATTTCAGCTTCATTATCAATCAGAACGGGATGTTCTCATTCAGCGGCCTGACCAAAGATCAGGTGCTGCGTCTGCGTGATGAATTCGGCGTTTACGCAGTGAACTCTGGCCGTATCAACGTAGCCGGTATTACGCTCGAAAACATGGCACCGTTGTGTGAAGCCATTGTCGCCGTGCTGTAAGGATTCGGCGTTCTGAATTCCATTAAAAAGCCCGTCTGGAAACTGACGGGCTTTTGTATTGGTATTCTGTTGGCCAAAAACGTTTACCAGACCGGCATTTCATCCTGCAGGAAGGGGTTGGTTTTACGTTCATAGCCAAAATCGGACATTGGTCCATGACCCGGAATAAAGACAATATCATCACCCAACGGCAATAATTTTGTTTTAATTGAGTGAATCAGCGCCTGATGATCTCCACGCGGGAAGTCACTGCGCCCTACTCCGCCTTTAAAAATCACATCACCTGAAACTGCCAGGCGCGTTTTATCATTGATAAAAACAATGTGTCCCGGCGTATGTCCCGGGCAATGGAGCACAGAGAGTATTTCCTCGCCCACGCTCACGGTATCCCCTTCTTCCAGCCAGGTATCTGGCGTCAGCGGGTCACAATGATCAAGGCCGAACATCTGGCTTTGCGTTGGCAACGCATCGAGCAGGAACTGATCTTCCTTTTGTGGCCCGATGATCGGCACCTGATAATGGGCAGCCAGTTCAGCTGCGGCACCGACGTGGTCAAGATGGCCGTGTGTCAGCAAAATTTTCGTAACCAGCACACCTTTATCGGATACTTCGCGGATAATTTTTGCTGCTTCTCCGCCCGGATCGACAAGCGCGGCCTGATTCGTTTTTGTACACCAAATCAGTGAGCAATTCTGGCTGAACGCCGTGACAGTAATAAGATGGAATTTCATAGGGCTCCACAAAATGGCCTGTCCGTTTGGGCAGGCCATTAATTACGCACACTACCAGGTTCGTGCTGGTCCGGTATCAATGTGCACAAAGTTACTTCGTGGATAATATCCTACACCACCCATCCGCATTTTTAATGCTGCTTTGCGGATATTGCTCAGTTCGATGCCCTGAATATGGAAATCCATGGCCTGCCCGAGCGTGTGGTAACTGTGTTTTGCTACGCCGCTTCCCGGTTCACGCATACTGTTATTGGTCGCCAGAGAACGGTAGCCGGAAATTAACTGAACCGGTTTATTCGTTCCGCCGAGCATAACCTGCAAACGATAGAGGTGATCGAAAAGCGCGGGATCGATGCTTTTTATTTTTTCCGCACGATAGTCCCTGAACAGATGATTCAACCGGGCCAACTCATCCTTGTTATAACGCTTTCCATCGAAAAACTCAGTTTTGAGGGTTTCGCCGGTATTCAGATTGTTAACCACTAAAATACGCGGACGAGGTGTGGAAAGAGTGGCGAATGCACGACCCGGAAGCAATGCAATCCCCATAGCGGCACTGCCTAATGCCAGCCATTTACGGCGATGTTTGTCGATTTCATTCATGAACAGTTTACTATCCGGTAAGAGAGTCAAAAATAAGCCCCATTCGGAACCGTTTTGAACCTTAACCGCCAAATTTCTGCGAGTCAAGGGACCCTGCAAAGCAAAACGAGCGTGCCAGTGGCTCACGCTCGTTGTCAGGCCAAGTATTCAGACCCTTATCAGATTAGTTTTACTGCATTTATTGGAGCAATATTTCCGCCTGAGGCAAAATTTGTGCACCTGATCTCACAGTCGCATCGTAATTGTAAATATCTGTACGGAATTGCGGCTTACCGTCGTCAGCCACCCAGGCCGTCAGATAGAACAGTTTTACCGGTATGTGATGACGGATCGCTACATACGTCGTATTACCGCCCTGAAGCGCCGAAGAAATTCGGGTATCGTTCCAGCCCGCATCTTGCAACAACATATTGGCCAGTTCCGACGCTTTGTTTACACGCACGCACCCTGAACTCAGCGCACGAATGTCTTTGCTGAACAGGTTGTGGTTAGGCGTATCATGCAGATAAATAGCATCTGAACTCGGCATATTGAATTTATACCGGCCAAGGGAATTGCTCGCGCCTGGTGCCTGACGGATGCGATACGGGAAATGACTTGGCGAAACCATCGCCCAGTCAATCATCGACGGATCAATCACTTCCGCATCATTGCTCCAGCCGGACAACACCTGATAACCGTGCTGCTGGAAGTACGATGGGTTGTTCATGGCCTTAGGCACAATGTCTTCACGCACTAAGGTCGTCGGCACGTTCCATGGCGGGTTGACCACGACATTATTCAGCGCGCTGCTCATTAAAGGCGTTTTGCGGCTCGGACGCCCGACAATGACCCGCGAGGATAAAACTTCGCTGCCGTTGAGATAATATGTGAGCTGGTAGTTGGGAATATTCACCATAATGCCCGTATTCACATTGCCCGGAAGTATACGTAAACGTTGAATGTTTAGAGCCAGCAATGTGGCCCGCAATTGCGGAGATGCATTCAGCCATTGGCGCGTGCGTCCGCCAATAATACCGTCAGCTTCTAACCCCTGCCATTTCTGGAAGCGCTTAACGGCTTCGACCAGATCCGGTGTGTACTGATTATTCGACACAGCAACCGGCGCGGCCGGAGCCGGTGTATCACCGGCCTGAACCGTCGGCAACACATCCTGAACCGAAGTCGCAGAAGGACTGACCGCCGGTGTCGCTGGCTGAGATTTATCGGCGGTCTCATCGACAGACAAATCGTCATTCGACGCACTTCCCGGTACATTAGGCGCAATAGTTTCATCGGTCGGTTTCGGCGATTTAGCCTCTTCCGGTAACGCCACCATCATCCCCGTCCGGGTCAGTATTTCACGCAGAGCAGGCACGTCATCGCTGATTTGGTCGGGACGTAAACTCGCAGCGCCAGTCATCACCGGCCACGGACGATTGTCTGTTAGCATCAGCTTCAGGGCATCGTGCATTTTAGCGTAATAAGGATGCTGTGGCGTCAGCGTTGACAGATACCGCGCCGTGTCACTTTGACGTACAGCCAGTTGCCACTGGTTAATCACCGTGAGCGGCGGCGTAGTCATTTTATATGGCACGTTGCTGTAAAGCCATTTGTCGCCATTGGCTTCGACGCTGCTGGTAAATTGCAAATACCCCAGCATTGCATCGGACAACACAACATCGCGTGCCATTCCCTTAACCTCAGGATCCGTCAGCCATTTAACCCATTGGGTAAACTGCGGCTGAATGCCTGAAATCGCCAGCTCAGCTAATTGCTGCTGGAAAATCTGGATGGATCCTCTGTCATTCCACATCGGCTGCATATGATTGGCAGCGTAAAGTGAGGACAAAGACGATAAATACAACGGACGAATGCCACGCGGCGCCAGTTCTGCCTGCAACTGACTCATGCTCTGAACGCTGGATAGCGTAGTTTTTCCTACCGGCATAGTGGGTACTGCGGCCCAGGTAGAAAACCATGGCGACAGACCGCTTGCCAGCAGACAGCTGGCGACTAAAAACCTGAGAGACCTTTGATTCATTAACATTTTCCCTTGCCTCCCGATAAATTGCCCAATTTGATCCCCAAAATTAAGCCAGCAGCTCTTAGATTAAGTATATAAAGAGAATTCTTTTTTTGCGTAGGAACTCAATGCAATAGAGTCCGTATCTCACGTAAAGACTCTAAGCCAGCCGTCAGCCGAAATAAAGACTTCATTGTGCACTTTCCATTCTGCGGCAAAGCATTAGCTCACTATTCAGCCAGGTATTTGAAAATGTCTTAATAGTTATTTATGGACAAGACATATTCTTAAGAAAGTATCAGAGAAATGAATAAGTAATATTCTGAGGGTAAATCAATATTTAAGGAAAACAGTATGAAGAAAATAAGGAGCCGCAAACAATAAAAAACGCCCCGGTAAAATACCAGGGCGTCAGGATTTCAGAAACGGATCAGGAAACGTCGGCCTCTGTCGTTGCCAGTGCAGGAAGCTCCGGAGCAAATCCACGTAAACCAACTACATGCACGTGTTCGTTATTGCCGAACACTTTACGCACCAGTTTGTAAGTCGTACCTTTTTCCGGGCTGATATTTTCCGGTGCCGCGATAATAAGCTGCATTTCCAACCTGTCGCAAAGCTCAAACAGAGTCGCGATAGATTTGGCATCCAGACGGGCCGCTTCGTCGAGGAACAGAAGGCGACAAGGCGAAATATCTTTACCACGCATGCGGCTCGATTCATCTTCCCAGCTCTGAACCACCATCACCAGAATCGACATACCCGTACCGATCGCTTCACCGGTAGACAACGCGCCACTCTCTGCACGCAGCCAGCCATCAGAACCACGGTTAACTTCCACCTCCATTTCGAGGTAGTTACGGTAATCCAGCAGTTCTTCACCGATCGTTTGCGGCGTGCGTTGCCCCATATCGATCTGTGGATTCAGGCGCTGATACAGTTTTGCCAGCGCTTCGGAGAAAGTCAGACGGTTGCTGCTGAACAAGTCCTGATGCTGTTCCTGTTGTTCAGAAAGCACATCCAGCAAACCGGCGTGGGCTTCACGTACATTGACGTTCAGACGCACACTTTTGACCTGACCAAAGGCCACGGCCTGCAGACCCTGGTTGAGCTGGCGGATACGGTTTTGTTCACGCTGAATCGTTTTGCGAATAATATTCGCCACACTCTTCGAGCTGATGGCCAGCTGTTGTTCACGCGCCGTCAGTTCTTCCGTCAGGCGTCCCAGCTCGATTTCCATCTGTTCGATGGCTTCCACCGGATCGTCGGTGCGGATAATATCCTGACGGATACGCTCGCGCAGATGCTGATAGACCGCAATGTAGAACTGAATTTTGCGCTCCGGACGTTTTGGATCCTCGGAAAGACGCAGCACATCGCGCAGATGTTCGTTGTCAGACACTGCCAGCCGCAGCGCCCCGAGGGATTTATCCGACATAGAACGTAGTTCGTCGCCGTCCATATAGGCCAGCTCGCGGCGGTGAAGACGGCGCTCAACGCCATTATCTTTCACCAGACGCATCACGGCGCACCAGCCGGCTTTCGACGTCACCACCTGCTCACGGCTCTGATGGTAATCGCGCTCCAGCTTGCGCAATTTCTTCTGCAAATTGTCCATCTCGGCTTCACAGAAAGTAATCTGTTTTTCGAGCTGGTTGCAGCGTGCACGGTTCGTACTGAGAGCGGTATGCAATTCATCGCGGCGCGTTTTGGCGCGCGCTTCGGCGTTCGGATCGGCCTGAACGCCAATATCCTGCAATTCCTGGCTCAGTTCTTTGAGCATGTCGCGTTTGGCATCAAACGAACTTTTCAGGGATGCCAGAACCTGGCTGTATTGCGTCAGCTGGGTCTGATGCTGACGCATCTGCTCACGGGCGCGGGTACGTTCCGCTTCCGCATGCTCCAGGCGTTGGCGCAGTTTGTCATTCAGGTCACTGTTTTCATTGAGCATACCGGCAGAATCGGTATAGCCGAAGTGAGCGCGACGCTGAACGACTTCGGTCAGGGCAAACGCCTGCTGTTTCGCCAGACGCTGTGAATGCTGAGCCTGCGCATAATCTTCTTTCAGCTGCTCGTGCTGTTCCGGGTCACTTTGTAACACCGAGACCAGCGGTTCGAGTTTGCCAAGAGAAATTCCATGCTGCTGGATGAAACGGGCAGAATCCTGCGCTTCATCCATTTCTTCACGGATTTCTTCCACACGGTCGATCAGCGTTTCGTCGCATAATAAACCAACACGCGGCTGCAATTTGTTCAGCATCGCGACAGCTTCTTTAGCCTGTTCGTATTGCTGACGTTGCTGCTGATTCTGGCTTTCGTGCGCATTCAGAGCGCGCTCGAGCTCACCACGACGTCCGCTTAGCGTGCGGATTTCTGCTTCAGGATCGGCATCAAAAGCAACGGCCAAATGGCTGCCGATGAAACGGCTGAACGCCTGATGCGCACGCTGGATTTTCTGGACGTCAAACGACAGTGTCGCGTAACGCTCGGACAAATTTTCGCGTTCTTTATGCAGGGTTTCCAGACGATTTTCACGCGCGGCACGGCCAAACAGCGGCACCTGCGGGAAGTGGGAATAACGCCACTGACGGTCGCCGGTTTTGACCAGCACCGCACCCTGCATTTCTTCCACTTCAAAGACGTTATCGTCAAATGACTGCGGATCCCCTTCGATCAGATAGAGGTCTTCCGGACAATCATCCAGCCCGTCGAGCTGATCGCGGATCAACGACAGATCAGGCACGACAATCGCGTGACGTGACGGGCCATACAACGCGGAGAAATACGGGGCGTCGTCGATGGTGACGTCGTCATAAATCTCGGAGAGCAGTACGCCACCGAAACGTTCGGCCAGCGCAATCATGCGGGAATCTTCCGCACCGCTTGGCTGGCTCAGACGGGTAATCTGGCCTTCGATGCGGCGCTTACGTGCAGCGACTTCATCGCGTTCAACCGTCGTTTCGCGTTCGGTTTCCAGCAACTGCTGCATGTATTCAGTCACCTGCTGGCTGTTTTCCAGCGGCTCCTTACTTTGCTCACTCAGCTGGCTCAGTGCTTCCTGAGCGGCCAGCCAGACCGGCGCACGGGCAGTCAGTTCACGGATACGCGACTGAACCTGTTCGAGTTCCTGACGCATTTCCATGCGGCGTTCACCGGCCTGTGAAACCACGCCCTGCAACTCTTCAATCTGGACTTCCAGCTCGCGCTGCATTTCGTCCAGATCTTCCGGCTGCACATCCTGCCCGGTGCGTTTGCAGAATTCCTGCAACTGACGCTCAGCGTCCTGCTGCTCACGAAGACGGCCTTCAAGCTCGGACAAACGCATGCGCAGCGGTTCGACGCGCTCTGCCTGATGCTGCTGAGAAGACCAGTCGCGTAATAATTCACGCGCGGTTTGCCAGGCCTGACTGCGGCTGACTTCACCGGCGATTTTCACCACAAGCTGATACGCAGTTTCAAACTGATTGTGCGCCGCTGATGCCACGCTCATTTTTTGTTCCAGCTGGAGCAGGATTTCTGTGGCTTCCTGTTCTTTGCTCTGGAATGTTTCCAGCCATTCTTCGCTGTTCTGTGTGCTCAGATCCGGGATCTGGCACAGGTCGCGCGCACGTTCAATGGCCTGCAACGCTTGCTGGTATTGAATCGCACGGGTTTGCTGAACGTCCAGCGCCTGCTGGTAATCGGCAAGCTGGCTTTTCAGCTCATCGACTTCAAGCTCGGCGGCCTCAGCTCGCGCTTCATGTTCAGCATGCAGTTCGCTGGCTTCCGCCACGACTTCATTCTGTTCTTCCAGACGATACGTCAGCTCTTCAAGATCACCTTCATAACGCTCGATTTTTTCCTGCTGACGCATCGCAGTCTGCACCAGACTGAGATGATCGCTGGCTGCCTGATAATCGGTTTCCAGATCACTTTGTGAACCGCTCTGCTCGGCCAGTTCACGCGCCATTTCGACATGACGGTATTGCTCGCCGGACAGCTGTTTCCGGCTGGTAAACAAATCGTTACGCAATACCAGCGCGCCATCGAGGTGAATACGACGTTCATTGGCGTGGCGCATATAGTCGGCCGCCACGTAAGATGTCGCTTCAGAAATCAGATGTTTGAACAGGTCACGGTCGGATTGCGTTACGCGAATAGCTTCCAGCGTCATGCGGTTTTCACGCAGCGCGGCTTCCATATCCTGGAATGCCTTACGCACACCGCTGTTTTCCGGCAACAGGTAGTCACGCAGGGAACGTGTGATGGCGCTGGAAATCCCGCCGTACAGCGAGGCTTCAATCAGACGATAGAACTTGCTGCGGTCAGATGCCGAACGTAAACGACGCGGTATGACACCCAGATCGAACATCAGCGCATGGTAATCAGTGATCGAGTTGAACTGCTTAAACTGGACACCTTCCATGGCTTCGACGCGATCTTTCAGCTCCTGCAAAGACAGCACGCGAGCTTGACGCTCACCCACCGTTTCCGTCAGCATTTCCGTCGGATTAACCGCAACCGGCAAGCCCTGGATGGTGAACGGTTTGATGTCAACTTTGCGGTCACGGCCTGCAACCTGTTGCAAACGTACGCCAACCACAATGCGCTGGTGGCGTGAGTTCACCACATCCAGCACCGAGTAACACACGCCCGCACGCAATTTACCGTGCAGCCCTTTATCGCGGGAACCGGAGGTTGCACCAGCTTCGGTGGTATTACGGAAGTGCAGCAGTGTCAGGTCAGGGATCAGCGCCGTAACAAACGCAGCCATGGTGGTGGATTTACCCGCACCGTTACCGCCGGAAAGTGTGGTGACCAGTGAATCGAGGTCAAAAGTCCGGGCAAAGAACCCGTTCCAGTTAACCAGCGTCAGTGAGCGAAATTTACCGCGTTCAATCATTCCTGTTCATCCTCTGCGCTATCAGGTCCCTGATGCCCTGCCTGCAACTCGCCGTCTTCACTTTCATCGTTCAGTGACAACGCACTGTCGACGGGCATCGCTTCGCCGTCGCGGATCATCCGTAACTGTGCTTCACGGGCATCATCGCCGCTGCGAACATCCGCACCAAAACGGAATACCGCTTCGGTGATACGGAATTTGCTGCTGTCGACACCCATGAAATACACCATGCCCAGACGGCGCAGACGGTTCAAAGACGTACGGACTTTATCCTGTAATTTCTGGCGATCTAAATCCGAACCGTTCGAGCGCTGATTGACATATTTCAGCAGCTTGTTTTCATCGGCCAGACTCAGCAGCTCGTCATACAGTTCCTGCTGGGTAAAAATCCCTTCGTGCGCAAGGCGTTCCGGGCTGAGATACAGATAGCAGAGAATTTTCCCCACCATCATATCCAGCTCGGAAAGCACCGAACGGGGGATCAGCGTCGTCGAGCGCGGGCGCAAATAGAAGAAACCTTCCGGTGCCCGGATCAGCTCTACGCTGTAGCGGCTGTAAAACAACTCCATTTCTTCCTGATAATCCATCAGGAAAGCGTGGTTATCGAGTTCATCAATGCCAATATGGCGGCCAGAACGGAGCTGGCTATCGAGAGCAGGAAACACTGAATTTGCCAGCGCCTGCGCCAGCTTAGCTGGCATTATGTGTTCAATATTTGTCGATGACATGGGCCTGCACCTTGGCTCCGTAATCATTGATTGCCTGCCATTCGGCATGCAACCCTGAAAAATCTGCTTCAGCCACACCAAGGCGAACTGCCTGGTCGACCACAATTCGCGCGACATCAAAGTGTCGGGCCCGCGGATACTGTTTGAGATATTCGCGCATTACCATGCCCAGATTGAGCGGCGTTTTCTGTTGTTGATAGACCTGTAATGCCTGTTCAATCAATGCCGCAAGCTGTTCGCGGATTTCGTTAAATTCTTCAAATTCCAGATCCGGCGGTAACTCACCGGTGACTTCCTCACTGCGCAATGCCAGTTCTTCATCACGCATATCCAGCAAGCGATCCGCATTGGCGAATGTCAGCGTCCAGGGCTGGTCAAAATAGTTTTGAACCGACTGTCGCAGACGCTGCGCAAATACGCGGTTTTTATCCATGTCGATAGCCGTACGGATAAATTTATGCACGTGGCGGTCGTAGCCAATCCACAGGTCAATCGCCTGCTGGCCCCAGCTGGTGATGCGGTCGAGTTTATTCTGTAAATCGAAAACCAGTTTGTCGACGAAGCTCAGGTCCATTTCCACCATCGTGGCATCCTGAATACGCAACAGGTGCGCCTGCAACAGGTCGCCCGCAGCTTCCAGCGTATCCTGCAATTCACGCAGCGTGCCGGAGGTTTCTGACAAAAGGATTTCACAGCTGGAAATGGCCGCACGCCAGTCTTTGTTGAGCAGCCCGGCGATATCATCTTTCACGCCCTGTTGCTGCTCATCCATGATCCGCTGGGTCATGTCGATACTGTCAAAAATTTCAGCGACGGAATATTTCAGCGGCGCATAAACGTTGCGGTGCCAGTGGAAATCATCGCCACCCTCTTCGGCGGCATCGGCCGCACGCTTAAGTTCCTGTGCAACAATCGACAATTGCATAGACAACCGCAGGGTAGAAAATTCACGCTGACGGATATAATAATCTGAAATACCGATGGCCAGCGGCGTCAGGCGATAAATGGCATTGCCATCCGCCAGTTCGCTGACAAACCGGTTGAGCAGGCGCTGACGCACCATATCATTGATGGCGTTATTGGCACGAACGGTGACCGTTTCGTTTGTCTGCTCGAAACCTTTACTGACGTGACGAAACGCGTCGACCAGCTCACCTTCACTCATTTCCCCATCAAGGCGCTCGCTGTTTAACGTGGCAATTGCCAGAAGAAAAGCCAGCCGCTCCGTTGGCAGCGAAATTGAGAAATCATTTTTCCGTGCCCAGGCGACCAGTTCGGGTACAGTCTGGGAAAATTCACTCATAATTCGTCCTTCAGAATGGGTTTATGCGCCATCACATGGATGTAACGTCCCAAACTAACAAAAGGTTCCTGACGGCAATAACGCTGTTCCAGCGCCAGAAGCTCGTCAAAATCCTGCTTATGTTGTTGTCTGTTTCGCAAATAATCGTGGAATACTCTAACACCGGTTTTGCCGCTTATCTGCATCCCAAGCTCTTCCAGCCACTGATAGACCTGCGCAGGTTCCAGCGGATGATCGGGCAACAGGGAGCTCTTTTTGATTTTTGGCACGCCGGCTTCAACATGACCGAAATTTCCCAGGATCATGTGCCGCATGACCAGACCGTGGATATTGTAAAACATCAGCGAGATTGCGCCACCCGGCACCAGGCAATCGGTCAGTGCAGCCAGCGCCTGTTGGGGTTCCGCAAGCCATTCAATGACCGCGTGAAACAATATCAGATCAACCGGCGCTTCCAAATGTTCTGCGATGTGCTGAGCGGGACAATGTACAAATTGCATGTTGTCGCTCACACCTTTTTCAATCGCCGCAGCCTGCGCGCGACGGATCATCTCACCGGAGAGATCGCACAACAAGACCTGATGTCCTAAAGCGGCCAGTTCGCAGGCCATTTGCCCTTCGCCACCGCCTGCATCAAGAATACGCAACGGCCGCTGCGGCAAAGTCTTCATCAACTCCTGCAGATCCTGACCCAGCACGGCCTGACGGATACGTCCTTTCGTTGTGCCGTAGATATTGCGCGAAAACTTTTCGGCCATATCGTCAAAATTACGATCCTGCATGAATTGAACCTTGTTCCTGAAAACGTTTTGCCGGGTTATCTCTGTGCGGCATCGCCGCGTGAGGTGCTATTTTGGCACAGGCTGGCATAGAATAAATCATCCTGACGCTGATTCACGCCCGGATGTCGTTTTTTCACCCAAAAGGACCGGTTTCTGATGCTATTTATCCTAAAAAAAACTGTCGGCGGCCTGTTAATGCCACTGCCTTTTATCCTGCTGATGATGGCGATCGCGCTGGTGTTGTTATGGATGACCCGCTGGCAAAAAACCGGAAAAGTGTTTTTTTCACTGAGTTGGCTGCTGTTGCTACTGCTGAGCCTCCAGCCGGTGGCTGACAATTTACTTCGCCCGGTGGAATCTGGCTATCCGACGTATCAGCCTCAGGCGCATCCGCCGGTAAAATACGTTGTCGTTCTCGGTGGCGGCTACACCTATAACCCGGACTGGGCACCCAGCTCCAACTTGATCAGCAACAGCCTGCCCCGCGTCGCAGAAGGGATCCGGATTTATCGTGCAAATCCGGGATCGAAAATCGTGTTTACCGGCGCGCAGGCCATGACAAATCCGGTGAGCAGTGCGGCCGTTGCAGGGAAAGTGGCGGAGAGTTTAGGTGTGCCGGAGAGCGATATCATTTTGCTGGATAAGCCACGGGATACGCATCAGGAAGCGCAGCAGGTAAAAATTCTGGCCGGTGATCAGCCTTTCGTGCTGGTAACCTCCGCCAATCATCTGCCCCGCGCACTGGTTTTCTTCAGGCAGGCAGGACTGAGCCCAATCCCGGCTCCGGCTAATCAGCTGGCAATTGATTCCCCGCTTAACCCGTGGGAAAGAGCCCTTCCGCAGGCACTTTTCTTATCTCACAGTGAACGGGCGTGGTACGAAACGCTGGGGAGTATCTGGCAATGGATGACGCTGCCGTCATCCGAAACAAAGCCCGTCAGTTAAGCCACGGCAACAGTTGCTGTCGCG
The DNA here is from genome assembly GCF_019049615.1 of Rahnella sp. BCC 1045. Classification (NCBI taxonomy): domain Bacteria; kingdom Pseudomonadati; phylum Pseudomonadota; class Gammaproteobacteria; order Enterobacterales; family Yersiniaceae; genus Rahnella; species Rahnella sp. BCC 1045. The sequence goes on from NZ_JAFMOZ010000120.1 coordinate 76,042, forward strand.
CATAGTCAAACTGGCGGCGATCGAGCTTACCGGTATGGATAAGGTGCGCGACAGATTCCCACAGTAAATAGAACCAACGGCGCTCAAGGAAGGTGTCTGAGACGGGCGCTTTTTGCAAATAGCTGAACAGCAGTTGCTCGCTCATGCCCTTTTCCCAAAGACGGAACAAATCAAATTCACGCGGCGCCCATAAAACGGTACCCGGATTAATCATCGCCAGAAGCTGATCGCTGCGCGGGTCTTTCAGCATACTGCGCAGGGAAAGATTGCCGTGAACCAGAACCGGCGTGTCATCGAATTCCCTGAACAAGGTCGCAATGCTGGATCGGGAACGGAAAAGCACCGTGCGATCTTCCGGCGTGAGTTCCGGCGCCTGTAAATTTGATAAGGTTGACCACAGCACTTCAACACGTTGCGGATACCAGTTTTCCCAGCGGTTTTCCTGGGTGCTGTCGACTGAACCGACGCAACCGTGGCTGTCAATACGGTGCCAGGCCAGCATCGCCTCAACGATTTGCTCCTGCAATATTTTCCAGCGTTCCGGCGTGCGGGTGGGTGCTTCTGCTGAGACGCCGCGCAGACGTTCAATCAGCAAAATTTCCCGATAGGGTTTTTGATGCGTCGTGACCATGCCGTAAACCGTCGGCACGCGCACTACGCCTTCTCTGGCCAGCATCGAGAGTTTGTAGGCTTCCTGCCCCGCGATGCCTTCGCAGACAAAACTTTTCGCCATCAGCGGCATTGCATAGCCCTGCTCATCATAAAGAGAAAAAAGATGGGCATAAGGTTGTTCACTGACGCATTCAAGGCGGGATAAACGCTCGCCCAAAACAATACTTAACTCGGCTTTTAGCTGTTCCATAACGTATTCGCAGTGACGAAAAGATTAACGTTTATGATGAAAGCTTCGACAGATGAATACCCCGTTTCAGATCAAACAAAAACCGGATAATTGCTTCAGGAGAGAGAGGATAACTCGGAAACTGGAAGGAACGTCAGATAAGAATGGACGGAATGTGACGTATTCCGTCCGCTAACCGTGGCTCAGGAATGTGAGTGGCCCAGGATCTTACGTACGCGTTCCAGATCTTCCGGAGTATCAACCCCTACTGAAGGAATGGCTTTCGCGACATCAACGTGGATTTTTTCACCATACCACAGCACCCGGAGTTGTTCGAGCAACTCAATGTGCTCCAGTTTGCTCGGTTCCCACTGAACGTACTGACGGATAAAACCGGCGCGATAGGCATAAATACCGATATGGCGCAGGAAGACGTCGCCAATCGTGTCTTTAGAAACAGCGAAACGCTCACGTTCCCACGGGATGGCCGCGCGGGAGAAATACATGGCGTAACCGTTAGCATCGCGAACCACTTTTACTGCATTCGGGTTGAAGGCTTCTTCAGCAGATTCAATCGGTACTGCCAGCGTTGCCATACCCGCAACGCTGTTAGCCAGATTTTCAGCGACCTGACGGACAATCACCGGCGGGATCAGCGGCTCATCGCCCTGCACATTAACGATGATTTCATCATCTGCAAACTGACAAATTTGGATAACTTCTGCCAGACGTTCGGTACCAGACTGATGATCAGGGCTGGTCAGGCAGACTTCACCACCTGCAGCTTTCACTGCGGCCACAACTTCCGGATGGTCGGTCGCTACAATCACGCGTTTCGCACCGGATTCCAGCGCACGTTCCATGACGTGCACAACCATCGGTTTACCGTTAATATCGGCCAAAGGCTTACCGGGCAGGCGGCTGGACCCAAAACGGGCCGGGATAATTGCAATAAAACTCATGGATGTGTCTCATCAACAGAAAGCGGGCGGGCTTCGTTTTCTAATAATACTGGGATGCCGTCCCGAACCGGATAAGCCAGACTGTCGGCTTTACACACTAATTCCTGTGCTTCTTTATTGAAGTACAGTTTCCCGTTACACACAGGGCACGCAACGATTTCAAGTAAACGATGGTCCATTAATTCCTCCCGGAGGCGAATACACCGCTTTTCAGCAGGGCGTCACGCAAAAATGCATTGGAAAACACAATACAACGGCTCCAGAGAATAGCATAACGCCCCCTCTGCGTTAATCCTCACGTCACCTTCTGTTACGCCTCCAGAAAGTTAAATTAATGTGATTAAAAAATATCACTCATGAAGGATTGCGTTGCAGATTACGTGGGAGTACAATTTTTTTTGTGATGCACATCACACTATAAACTTCAGATATGAGCACAAAATGAAAACCATTAACAAAATCATCGCAATGTTCGCTAACTTCAGCAACTAATACTGAGTAACACCTGCAATCATCGTGAATAAACGGCTGCCTGATGCAGCCGTTTTACTTTCTGGATCAGACCCGCCAACCCGTATTCCATAACACTGTTAACGCTTCCGGCCCTTTCGAAAACAATACGTCTTCTGCTCCCTGCCATGCAGCAAAGCGCGTAATCGCGCCGTGAATATCCTGCGCACGCCGGGATGTCATCGTGACTTCAGGCTCGAGGTGAAGACTTTTCACCTCCAGAACCTTTTCCTTGCGGTGCATTTTGGCATCTATGCGCCCGACTAACTCGCCGCGCTGAAGGATCGGTAACGTGAAATACCCGTACTGACGCTTTGCCTCCGGCGTATAGCATTCAATCCGGTAATCAAAATTAAAAAGAGTCGAGGCGCGCTTGCGATCCCACACAACCGGATCGAACGGTGAAAGCAGTGTTGTCACCGTTGAGCTGATTCGTGACTCACGCGCTTTTTGCAACAGGGGAAATTGTTGCTGGTGGACATAATATTTTCCCTCCAGCCCGCTGACTTCAACAGGCGTAACTTCTCCATTTTCCAGGAGTGTTTCAATCACTTTCCGGGTATCAACACGTTTAAGCCGATAATAATCTGCCAGCCATTCCGCTTTGAATATCCCCAGATACTGCGCCGAACGACACATCATTTGATATTCCGCCGCTTCCTGGCTAAGTGCCTGCGCCGCATCATCCCAGCCGGGCATGACGCGCTCTGCAAGATCGTACACGCGGTGAAAATTACGTCGCTCGGACACCATCAGCTTTCCGGAAGTAAACAGCGTTTCCAGATGTTTTTTATGCGGTTTCCAGTCCCACCAGCCGCTGTTTGATTTTTTCTCCGCACTGAAATCCGCAGAACGAACCGGACCTTTTTCTGCAATATGGCTCAGCAGAGCTTGAATATCAGCCTGATGTTCATCAAACCAGTCTTGAGAAAATTTCCATCCCATGCCCTGCGGGTTCAGCATCTTGTGCCGCAATAACCCGTAATCCTCGCGAGGGATAAAACAGGCTTCGTGCGCCCAGTATTCAAAAATTTTCCCCTCAGATAACGCATCTTCCAGCCATTGTGGGGAATAATTTCCGAGGCGGCTAAACAATACGAGGTAAGGGCTTCTGGCAACCACGCTGATCGTATCGATTTGCAGCAATCCCATATTCTGAATGGAATCGACAACATCACCGGCAGACGGTTTTCGGGTCAGAGGTTTAAGAAGATTTTGTGCAGATAAATGCAGGGTGCGGGCCGAACTGAGAGATATAACCGGGTGAGACATATCGGTATCCGTGGCAGCGATAAACTGTGGATACCGATAACATATTTTTGCCGGAGCGTAAAATTCAGCTCAACGGCGCATTACAAAAACCAGACTTAGAACGCAATAACATCAGCCGCTGAAGGGCCATGTGCTACGCTGCGGTAAGTGGTGAACTCTACACGCTGACCGGCACTCAGTGATTTATTACCGGTATTGGCAATGGAGGTACGCTGAACATAAATCTCAGAAGAACCATCCAGAGGGCAAATAAAACCGTAGCCTTTAGCCTGGTTGTACCATTTAACTAAACCCATTTTTAACATCATAATTTCTATCCTTTCTTTTGGGCATCCATGAACACACTTTTTTATTATTGTTCGGATGCGTTTGCCCATATCTAAGTTATTTTTTTTATAAAAAACCTCTAATGAGCGAATTTGTTTAACGATTATTTTTACTGCGAACTTCTTTAAAGCTCATTTCTTTTCGGGCACTAAAAACCCGCCGTTGGGCGGGTTTTACTCTGCTGATATGAAAGACAATTCGAGTTGTTTCATATCATCACATTATTCTCTGATTACAGAGCGATAACGTTAGCAGCAGCCGGACCACGCGGGCTGTCCTGAATGGTGTATTCTACACGCTGGCCTTCAGCCAGAGTTTTGAAACCATCCGTTGCGATTGCGGAGAAATGTACAAAGACATCTTTGCCGCCATCAGCTTGCTCAATAAAACCAAAACCTTTGCTTTCATTGAACCACTTAACCTGACCCATTTTCTTAGACATATTTAAAACCCTTTAACTTTTACTCAATAAGATCCTGCCATTCGGCAATGTTGGCCAATAGTTCAGACAATTACTTATGGGAGGGACTTAGAAGGTTCGTCTTGGAAGCGGAATCATCGGGAAAGAGATAACGTCTGGGAGGAACTGCTTTACTCTACACTCATACATAAATAGCGCTGTAACACAGGCTGCACGCATTTACTCATAACCTGCAAACAATAGCAAGTCACGATACGCAATAATTTTAAGGGTAATTAATATTTACGCAAATAAGTCATTAAAATCAGTCGTATTGAAATTATAAATTTACGTAAATTTCGAATATCTGAAGTGGATTTCGAAGATACAACCCGCTTAAAGATGGGTTTTCAAAATAAGATCAGCTATTTTTTGCAATAATTTCTCTGCCTGTAAACCCTGAATTTTTGCTTCGACGGGCAAATACCACCAGTCCGGCTGAGCAAAAGAGCGGCATTTTACGGCATCTTTTTCCGTCATCAGAAGCTGCTGACCGGGTTGTACCGTAGCGGAAATCTGTTCAGGGGAGTACGCCTGATGATCAGCGAAAGCGATTTCCTTTTGCAAATCTACCCCCAGCTGTTTGAGTGTCGCAAAAAAGCGCGGTGGATGACCAATACCGGCCATCGCCACCACATTCTTCAGCATCGCTGCATCGCGCTGTTCACCCGTCACCAGATTCACGGCTTTGCCTGGCTGTAAAACCATAGACAGCTCACCGGCAAGCGCGGTGCCACCGTTGGTAATCACCGCATCAACAGAACGCAGACGCGCCTGACGTTCGCGCATCGGTCCGGCAGGCAACCAGTGGCCGTTGCCAAAGCGCCGGACGCCGTCAACCACCACAACTTCAACATCACGCTGAAGCGCGTAATGTTGAAGGCCATCATCCGTGATAATGACGTCCAGCTCATGCGCGGCCAGCAGTGCTTTAACGGCATCAGAACGAACCGGGGACACCGCAACAGGCGCTCCGGTTCTCTGGAAGATCAATACGGGCTCATCACCCGCCTGAGCAGCCTTTGTATCTGCTGCTAATACCAGCGGATAGCTTTCAGCCTTACCGCCGTAACCGCGTGAAACTACGCCCACGCGGAAACCATGCTGCTGTAGCGTTTCGACCAGCCAGATAACCACCGGCGTTTTACCATTGCCCCCGGCAGTGAGGTTCCCCACTACCACGACGGGCACAGGCGCCCGCCAGCTTTTTTTAAGCCCTGATTTATAGCTGTAACGGATTAAATTCGAGATTAACCCGTACAGCCAGGACAAAGGCAACAGCAACAGATAGAGCGGTGATTTACCTGACCAGATACGCTCAATCATTGGCCAAACTGCATCCGGTAGAGCTGCGAATAAACACCGCGTTCTTCCAGCAATGCGGTGTGTGAGCCACGTTCCACAATACAACCATCTTCAATCACCAGAATCTCATCGGCTTTTTCGATGGTCGATAGGCGGTGCGCAATCACCAAAGAGGTACGGTTTTTTTGCAGTTCATCCAGTGCGGCCTGAATTGCACGTTCTGACTCGGTATCCAGCGCAGAAGTCGCTTCATCAAGGATCAGAATCGGCGAGTCGCGCAGCAACGCACGCGCAATCGCGATGCGCTGGCGTTGGCCACCAGAAAGCAGGACACCATTCTCGCCAATAACCGTGTCCAGACCTTTATCCATCTTACCGATGAAATCCATCGCATAAGCCATTGTTGCGGCTTTTTCGATTTCTTCACGGGAATAAAGATCAGTACGGGCATACGCAATGTTGTTGGCAATCGTATCGTTGAATAAATGAACGTTCTGCGATACAAGTGCAACCTGATCGCGCAGTGATGACAAGGTATATTCACGCAGGTCATGACCGTCCATCAGGATTTTACCTTCCTGGATGTCATAGAAACGTGTCAGCAGGTTGGCAATAGTCGATTTACCGGACCCGGAACGCCCCACCAGCGCAACAGTTTTCCCTTCCGGAAGAGCGAAAGAAATATCGCGCAGCGCAGGAGCATCGCGACCAGGATAGGTGAAGGTGACATTCTTGAATTCAACTTCCCCTTTAACGCGTTTAACTTCCAGCTTGCCTTCGTCTTTTTCCTGCTCCATGTCCAGAATAGAGAACAGCGTCTGGCAAGCTGCCATACCGCGCTGGAATTGGGAGTTGACGTTCGTCAGGGACTTCAGCGGGCGCATCAGCGCAATCATCGAGGAGAAGACCACGGTGATCGTACCGGCACTGAGTGTTTCCATCACAGACGGGAAGCTTGCCGCATACAGCACGAAAGCCAGTGCCAGAGAGGCGATCAGCTGAATAATCGGGTCAGAAATCGATGAAGCAGAAACCATACGCATACCTTGCTGACGCATACGGTTACTGACTTTATCAAAACGCTCAGTTTCAACTTTCTGGCCACCAAAGATCAGAACTTCTTTGTGCCCTTTCAGCATCTGCTCTGCGCTGGTCGTCACTTGTCCCATCGTGTTTTGCATCGATTTACTGATGTTACGGAAACGTTTAGACACCACGCGGATAACAACCGAAACGATCGGTGCTATGACCAGCAAGATCACTGAAAGCTGCCAGCTGTAGTAAAACATCATGATAAACAGGCCAATGATTGAAGCCCCTTCACGCACGACGGTGACAAGAGCGCTGGAAGACGATGAAGCCACCTGCTCAGAGTCATAGGTAATACGGGAAAGCAAGGTACCGGTGGATTGCTGGTCAAAGAATGCGACCGGCATTCTCATCATGTGACCAAACAGGCGGCGGCGCATATGCATAACCACTTTGCCCGATACCCAGGAGATGCAGTAGCTCGAAATGTACCCGCTCACGCCACGAACAATCATCAGACCAATTACGACAAGTGGCATCCAGAGTAAAATTGAGCGGTCTGCTTTTCCGAATCCGTCATCTAAAAGCGGTTTCAGCAAAGACAGCATGAAGGTATCACTGGCGGCGTTGGCGACCAGCGCAATAGCCGCAGCAACCAGCCCGGCTTTAAAAGGTGTGATCATCGGCCATAGGCGACGGAATGTCTGCCACGTGGAGAGATCTTTATCGTTCATCATGCAATATCAACCAGCATCGAAAGAAATAGCGGCCTATTCTACTCATTATCTACTGATACTCCAAACCGGCGGTGGTACCAACGTGGGTTTAATTGCTTCCGTAAGCCTTTAATTGCCCAATAATCACCATAAATGAACAGGCTTAGTTGACCGTAATCCGAAGTGGAGTGCCAGTCATAGCGGGCTTTGTTGTATCTGCTAACAACTTTATGCGCGGGAAGATGCCATTTATTGAAACGTGCTGCCGATGTCAGCGCCGATTCCGGCGAAACAGCCCGCAAAAAAGGCGGTGAAGACGACGTATTACTCCCGTGATGAGGAACCTGAAGCACTGTAGAGTGCAATTTCTGCTTCGATTTCCTGATCAAGGCCCTTTCTGAACCGGCTTCAATATCCCCTGTCAGCAAAAGGCTGAATGAACCATCATCAATGCGGATGACGCAACTGTCATCATTTCGCGCATCAGCAACTTTTGCCTCCGGCCATAAAACGTTAAAATTCAGCCCCTGCCATTGCCAGTGTTCTCCGGCCACACACGCCAGATGCCCCTCTGACATGGAACTCTCCCGCAAACTTGCCTGAGGATATCGCGATTGCAAAAATGGCAGGCCACCACGATGATCCATATCGTTGTGACTGATAATTATCTGTTCTAACTCGATATTATGCCAATTCAAAAACGGTAAAATATTCTGTTCAGCCGCTGACCCACCTTCCCACTTATTCCCCGTATCATAGAGAATACCTTTCCCATTCCGGCTGATGAGTACCGACAAACCATGCCCGACGTCCAGCATATCAACACGCCAGCGTTCAGCAGGGATCCGTCCGTACCAGACTACGGATACCGCGCAAAACGACACCAGTATTGAAACCCATTGTTTCACGTGCCCAATACGGCAAAAAATTATAGCAACCCATCCCAACAAACTGACAAACAGAAAGTTTTCTCCCAGCGCAAACCAATTACCGATGAATGGTCTTACGCCCCACATTGCCAGATTCAGTGTGTAATCAGCACCCTGCCAGAGTAAGGTTTGGATCCCCGTCAGCAACCCGGCCGGGAAGATGTTCAGAAAAAGGACGACCAGAACACAGGGAACTGTGAGTAGTGATACAACTGGTACAGCCCACATATTTGCCAGAAATGAGGCAACATTGATCCCATGGAAAATGCCAGTTTGCAGGGGCAATAAAAGCAGGGTCACTCCGGCCTGCAAATGTCCCCAACGAATGACACACCAGTACCAGTGCCGCTGAAACTTCGCCGGTAAAGGCACCCATTGAAACCAGAAAACCAGAGAAGCGACGGCAAAACACGACAACCAAAAACTATCTGACAATAAATTCATCGGATCAGTTATTAGCAAAAGCGCTACGCCCCATAACCAGACCTGCCAGGGATGACAACGAACCCGAAAGTAACGCAGCAGGATCCATAATGAGAATGCCATCGCTGTCCGCATAGCAGGCGCATTACAACCGGCAAGCCACGTGTAAACCAGCAGGAAAATCTCACTGACTACCAGCGGAAAGCGATAATCGATTAATCTGACAGGCATAAACCACTGACACATCCGCGCCAAACACCCACCAAACAATGCGGCAATCCCAATGTGCAGACCGGAAATGGCGACCAGATGCGCAATCCCGGTACGCTGTAAAACCAACATTTCTGGTTTTTGAATCAACCCTTTCTCCCCAAATGCCAATGCAATAAGCACTGGCGCATTCATAAGTTCTGGCATCTTCTGCATGACGCGTTGGATAAATTGCTGACGCCAGTCCGCCTCAGTGTCCAGAGGCTCCCCGCTGTAGATTGTGCCGGTCAGTGGCGCATGCTGCGACAACGCCCAGCGCTGTGCATCAAAGCCACCTTCATTGAGCAGGCTATGTGCCGGACGCAGGCTAACAAGTATTTTCCATCGTTGCCCTGCCAACAGAGGCGTAGTATCCCCTTCCCATTTAGCCCGGAATAACACGGGAGGAAAAACGCGTTTACCCTCCTCTCTTTCTATCCTGAAGAAGCGGGAAGACCCTTCCGTTCCCAAACTCACCGTTTTCACCTCGGCAATCACTTCACGTTTAACGCCCTGAAGGGATGAAATCTGTTGCAGCTGGATTTGCCCCTGATAAGCAGCCCAACAGAAGCTCAGTAATGTGATGGCAATCAGTCTGATTAGTTTTCGTTCAGGAACGAACAGCAGACAAGTCATCAGAAATAAGGCAACAAGCTGAACTGTCGTGGGAATTGTGGCGAGAAAAATCAGCGGCGCCATGCCGGTGATAATGGCAATTGCGACCTCATCCATTGAGATTTTGATGTTTTTACCCTCAGCGTTAAACGGCCTGAAATTCAGGTCAACGTCAGGACTGGAGTATGGTTTTTGAGCGAAAAAGGGACAAGTATCAGAAGGAATCGATGCGAGGCATTACGCAAATAATGAGCAGATTAGAGAAAACGGAAACAGTCTTCAGGTCGAAAATGGCAAAAAAAAACGGCGCCTTAAAGGCACCGTTTTGCATTCGCTATAGGCAGTCATTTATGTTTCAGGAATAAACCTTAGCCATAAATGTTCGCGCGATCACGCAACTCTTTACCTGGCTTAAAGTGAGGAACGTACTTACCGTCCAGCTCAACTTTATCGCCCGTTTTAGGGTTACGCCCCACACGCGGAGCACGGTAGTGAAGAGAAAAACTGCCAAACCCACGGATTTCGATGCGTTCACCATCAGCCAAGGTTGCAGCCATATGCTCAAGCATCTCTTTCACTGCATCCTCAACAGCTTTCGCCGGGATATGAGAGTGCTGGCCAGCAAGTCTTTCAATAAGTTCAGACTTGGTCATAGTACCTCCAAGCTTTGCAGCTAAACTACCGTTTCGGGGCGACAGAGCCGCCCCCCGTCATTACTCGCCTTTTGCCGCTTTGAATGCTTCAGCCATAGCGTTAGAGAAGTTGCTTTCTTCTGCTGGTTTGTTGTTAACAACAGCGATTGCATCTTTCTCGTCTGCTTCGTCCTTAGCACGGACGGACAGGCTTACTACACGGTTCTTACGGTCAACACCGGTGAATTTAGCTTCAACTTCATCACCAACGCTCAGAACCAGAGTTGCATCTTCAATACGGTCGCGAGAAGCTTCTGAAGCGCGCAGGTAACCTTCTACGCCACCAGCTAATTCAACTGTAGCACCTTTAGCGTCAACTGCTGTGACTTTACCAGTAACAATAGTACCTTTCTTGTTAACAGACAGGTAGTTATTGAATGGATCTTCAGCCAGTTGTTTCACGCCCAGGGAGATGCGCTCACGTTCTGCGTCAACTTGCAGGACCACAGCTGCGATTTCGTCGCCTTTCTTGTATTCACGTACTGCTTCTTCGCCTGCAACGTTCCAGGAGATGTCAGACAGGTGAACCAGGCCGTCGATGCCGCCGTCCAGACCAATGAAGATACCGAAGTCAGTGATTGACTTGATTTTACCTTCAACACGGTCGTTCTTGTTGTGGGTTTCTGCGAATTGCTGCCATGGGTTGTTTTTGCATTGTTTCAGGCCCAGGGAGATACGACGACGTTCTTCGTCGATATCCAGAACCATAACTTCAACAACATCGCCCACGTTAACAACTTTAGATGGGTGGATGTTTTTGTTAGTCCAGTCCATTTCAGAAACGTGAACCAGACCTTCAACGCCTTCTTCGATTTCTACGAAGCAGCCGTAATCAGTCAGGTTAGTAACGCGACCCGTCAGTTTAGTACCTTCTGGGTAACGTTTAGCGATAGCGACCCATGGATCTTCGCCCAGTTGTTTCAGACCCAGTGACACACGGGTACGCTCGCGGTCGAATTTAAGGACTTTAACAGTGATTTCATCGCCGACATTAACGATTTCGCTTGGGTGCTTAACGCGTTTCCAAGCCATGTCAGTGATGTGCAGCAGGCCGTCAACGCCGCCCAGATCAACGAATGCACCGTAGTCAGTGAGGTTCTTAACGATACCTTTAACTTCCATGCCTTCCTGCAGGTTTTCCAGCAGCTGATCGCGCTCTGCGCTGTTCTCAGACTCAATTACTGCACGACGGGAAACAACAACGTTGTTGCGTTTCTGGTCCAGTTTGATGACTTTGAACTCAAGATCTTTGCCTTCGAGATGCAGCGTGTCGCGAACAGGACGAACGTCTACCAGTGAACCTGGCAGGAACGCACGGATACCGTTCAGCTCAACAGTGAAACCGCCTTTAACTTTACCGTTGATAACACCGGTAACAGTTGCAGATTCTTCGTAAGCTTTTTCCAGCGTGATCCAAGCTTCATGACGTTTAGCTTTTTCACGGGACAGCAGAGTTTCACCGAAGCCGTCTTCAACAGCGTCCAGCGCAACATCAACTTCGTCGCCAACCTGGATTTCCAGTTCGCCCTGTGCGTTTTTGAATTGTTCTGCCGGGATTGCAGACTCGGATTTCAGACCGGCGTCAACCAGTACGATATCTTTGTCGATAGACACAACAACACCACGAACGATGGAACCAGGACGGGTTTCGATTGTTTTTAAGGATTCTTCAAAGAGTTGAGCAAAAGATTCAGTCATGTTGATAATCTTTAGGTTCTTAAGTTTAACGTCCATCTGGCTTCCTGCTGGATGGGGTTGTTTCAAATGCCCCGCTACAGATCCTTGCGGCGAGGTTAAAAAAAACTATAGCCAAAACTGGCACTGAATGTTCTTCAGCACCAGATTATGGCTCGATTACCGGGTTTGTTTTTGCGGCAATCCTAGAATTTCTGTGGCATAAGCCAGCGCTTTTTCGATGACTTCGTCGATGGACATACTGGTTGAATCCAGCAATAACGCATCAGGAGCAGCCACTAAAGGCGCAATAGATCTGTTACGATCACGATCATCGCGTTCTTTGATCTCGGCTAAAAGCCGTTCAAAGTTAACACTAAAGCCTTTTTCCTGCAACTGTAGCATTCTTCTGTTTGCACGTTCCTCTGAACTCGCGTCCAGGAAGATCTTCACAGGCGCGTCAGGGAAAACCACGGTGCCCATATCACGACCGTCAGCAATCAGGCCCGGCGTTTCACGGAACGCACGCTGACGACGCAACAATGCTTCACGAACACGCGGGAAAGCCGCAGCCTGGGAGGCCGTATTCCCGACCGTCTCGGTGCGGATTTCGTTGGTGACATCCTCACCTTCTAAAATCACTTGTAACTGCCCATCCTGAGCGACAAAACGAACGTCGAGATGTGCGGCCAGCGGAACTAACGCCTCTTCTGAGACAATATCAACCTGGTGATGTAAAGCCGCCAGCGCTAAAACGCGGTAAATGGCACCGGAATCCAGTAAGTGCCAGTTAAAGGCTTCGGCCAAAGCTTTACACAAAGTACCTTTACCTGCACCACTTGGCCCATCAACGGTGATTACCGGGGCTAAAGCCGTCATTTTTGTCTCCTTTCGGTGGGGAATACCCGCTTCATTAGCCTAAGACGACTAATTCAGGAGCGGCATTATACGCTGCCTTTGTGGCAACTGTTACCCCGCATTTTTCAGTTGCCTAAAAAGCGGACGTTTCTGACACCTTTAAAGCAAAAAGCGGACATCAAAGATGTCCGCCGTCTTCACACATACCGGAAGAGTTTAAGCCAGAGTGCTGATCGCAGCCAGTTGATCAAAATAGTCCGGGAAGGTTTTCGCCGTGCATTTCGGGTCAAGGATAGTGACCGGGGTGTCCGATAACGCCACCAGGGAGAAACACATCGCCATGCGGTGATCATTATAGGTTCCGATCTCAGCAAATTTCAGGGCCTTCGGCGGTTCAACGCGAATATAATCTTCACCCTCTTCCACCGTTGCGCCCACTTTACGCAATTCTGTCGCCATCGCCGCCAGACGATCGGTTTCTTTGACACGCCAGTTATAAATATTACGCAGCGTCGTCGGACCTTCGGCAAATAATGCAGTGGTAGCGATTGTCATCGCCGCATCAGGGATATGGTTCATGTCCATGTCTATGCCTTTCAGCTCGCCACGTGTGCATTCAATATAGTCATCAGCCCAGTGAATAGTTGCACCCATTTTTTCCAGCACATCAGCAAAACGAATATCGCCCTGCATGCTGTTTTTACCGATGCCGGTCACACGCACAGTGCCGCCTTTGATGGCTGCTGCCGCGAGGAAATAGGAAGCAGATGACGCATCACCTTCCACCAGATAAGCGCCCGGTGAAACGTATTGCTGTTTCCCTTTGATATGGAACTGTTGATATTGGTTATTTTCAACTTCAATACCAAAAGTTTTCATCAGGTTCAGGGTGATGTCGATATAAGGTTTGGAAACCAGATCGCCTTTAATCTGAATCGTCGTGTCGTTGTCTGCCAGCGGAGCTGTCATTAACAGCGCCGTCAGAAACTGGCTGGAAACGCTGCCATCCACGCTGACGTCACCGCCACTAAAACCACCGCGAAGACGCAGCGGAGGATAATTTTCCTGCTCCAGATAATCAATCTGTGCGCCGCCCTGGCGAAGTGCATCCACCAGGTGGCCGATCGGACGCTCTTTCATACGCGGTTCGCCAGTCAGCACGACATCCTGCTCACCCAGGCATAATGCAGCCGCCAGCGGACGCATCGCCGTGCCCGCATTCCCCAGAAACAGTTCCAGACCTTTAGCATCAGAAAAAGCGTTGCCCAGACCATCAATCTCACATTCGGTACGATCTGCTGATAAACGGTGCGTAACGCCCAGTTGTGTCAGTGCATTCAACATATGACGCACGTCATCGCTGTCGAGCAGGTTAGTCAGGCGGGTAGTGCCCTGTGCAAAAGCAGCCAGTAAAAGCGCACGGTTAGAAACGCTTTTTGAGCCGGGTAGATTGATGCTGCCGTTAACCAGCGCAACAGGTTGTAATGTCAGGGATTCCACTCTTTCTCCAATTCTTCATTTCATAAAATGACCCCGGACAGCGAGCCGGGGTCATTTTTAAGGCTTCTAACAAAAGCATTGCACTGGCCCGAAAGCCAGCGCGCTTAACCATGGCGTTTTTCAAATTCCGCCATAAAGTCGGTCAGCGCTTTGACACCTTCAATCGGCATTGCATTATAAATGGATGCGCGCATCCCACCGGCTACACGGTGGCCTTTCAGCGCATGCAGACCGGCGTCCTGCGCCTGATCCAGGAACAGTTTATCCAGTGACGCGTCGGCCATCTGGAACGGAACGTTCATCCACGAACGGTTCGCTGCAGCAACCGGGTTACGATAGAAACCTGTGCGATCGATGGAACCGTACAGTAGTTCAGCTTTGGCCTGATTGCGTTTTTCCATTTCACGCAGACCGCCCTGTTCTTTCAGCCATTTGAAGACCATACCTGACAGGTACCAGGCGAACGTTGGCGGGGTATTGAACATGGAATCGTTCTCGGCCAGTACGGTGTAATCAAGGATAGATGGCAGCTCAGTGCGCGCTTTACCTAATAAATCTTCGCGTACAATAACCAGCGTCAGGCCAGCCGGACCGATATTTTTCTGCGCGCCGGCATAAATTACGCCAAAGCGGCTGACATCAATCGGGCGCGAAAGGATACAGGATGAGTAATCGGCCACTACGATTTTATTCCCGAAATCAGGCATTTCATCGATAGCAATACCGTCAATGGTTTCGTTCGGGCAGTAATGAACGTAAGCAGAATCCGCACTCAGCTTCCACTCGTTCATTGGAAGGATGCCACGTTTGCCGTCAATCGTGGTGGTGACATCAATGACATTCGGCGAGCAATATTTTTGTGCTTCTTTAACGGCGCTGTGAGCCCAGTAACCGCCATCGATATAATCAGCAGACGCTTTATCGCCCAGCAGGTTCATTGGAACTGCGGCGAATTGCGCACGTGCGCCACCGTGGCAGAACAGTACTTTATAGTTCCGGGGAATATTGAGCAGATCACGGATATCCTTTTCGGATTCTTCAGCAACCTGGATAAATTCCTTACTGCGGTGACTGATTTCCATCACCGAGGTACCCAGCCCGTGCCAGTTACAAAGTTCCTGTTCCGCACGACGCAACACTTCAGCCGGGATCATTGCCGGACCTGCACTAAAATTATAAACCTGAGTCATTTCCCCTCACCACTTCTCTGAGACAGCCACATAGTTACCATTAATTTACCGGTTTTATCATTCGAAACAAGCCATCTGTAACGGTTATTCCTCATGACCTGATAAAGCGCGTTGAGATCTGCGTCACAAGGTTCATTCCTCCTTTTAACGCTGATTTTGCGGAATAATGTGTGTATGAACAGACAAATGGGAGGTGCTATTACAACGCGTTCAAACTCAACCCTTTGACTTCACACAGCGATTACATTCTTAACACGAATACATGGAGCTAATACGCAAAACCCCGTATCATTGCGCGTTTTTAGCACGCTCAAAAGTGAACTCAATGACGCAAACTTTTATTCCTGGTAAAGACGCGGCGCTGGAAGACTCCATTTCCCGCTTCCAACAAAAACTCACCGATCTCGGCTTTAATATCGAAGAAGCTTCCTGGCTGAATCCGGTTCCCCACGTCTGGTCAGTGCACATTCGCGACCGCGACTGCCCGCTGTGCTTCACCAACGGTAAAGGCGCCAGCAAAAAAGCCGCTCTGGCTTCTGCTTTGGGTGAGTATTTTGAGCGTCTGTCGACCAACTATTTCTTCGCCGATTTCTATCTGGGCAAAGAAATTGCCAACAGCGACTTCGTGCATTATCCAAACGAGAAATGGTTCCCGCTACCGGAAGATAACCTTCTGCCTGAAGGTATTCTGGATGAGCGTCTGCACGCATTTTACGATGCAGATAAAGAACTGGTCGCCAGCGATCTGATTGATCTGCAATCCGGCAACCCGGATCGCGGGATTTGCGCATTGCCGTTCACCCGTCAGTCTGACCTGGAAACCGTATATATTCCGATGAACATCATCGGTAACCTGTATGTGTCTAACGGCATGTCTGCAGGGAATACCGCGAATGAAGCCCGCGTTCAGGGTCTGTCTGAAGTCTTCGAGCGTTATGTCAAAAACCGTATCATCGCGGAATCTATCAGCCTGCCAGAGATCCCTGCTGACGTGCTAGCGCGCTATCCGGGCGTGGTTGAAGCCATCGCCAAACTCGAAGAAGAAGGTTTCCCAATCCTGTCTTACGATGCCTCTTTGGGCGGCGACTATCCGGTCATTTGCGTAGTGCTGTTCAACCCGTCCAACGGGACTTGTTTCGCTTCCTTCGGCGCACACCCGGACTTCGGTGTTGCACTGGAGCGTACGGTCACTGAATTACTGCAGGGCCGCAGCCTGAAAGATCTGGACGTCTTCACCGCCCCGACCTTCGATGACGAAGAAGTGGCTGAACATGCCAATCTGGAAACTCACTTCATCGATTCCAGCGGTCTTATTTCCTGGGATATGTTTAAGCAGGATGCCGACTATCCGTTTGCAGACTGGAACTTCAGCGGCAAGACAGAAGAAGAGTTCGCCACGCTGATGGCAATCTTTGATAAAGAGGACGCTGAAGTTTATATCGCGGATTACGAGCATCTTGACGTATACGCTTGCCGCATTATCGTTCCGGGCATGTCTGATATTTATCCGGCTGAAGATTTGCTGCTGGCCAACAACAGCATGGGCGCTCATTTGCGCGATCAGTTGCTGGCTCTGCCAGACAGCGATCTGCCAAAAGAAGCTTATTTGGAAATGATCACACAGCTTGATGATGAAGGTCTTGATGACTTTACCCGCGTTCGCGAGCTTCTGGGCATTGCCAGCGGCAAAGACAACGGCTGGTACACCCTGCGCGTAGGCGAGCTGAAATCTATGCTGGCACTGGCAGGCGGCGATTTGGATCAGGCGCTGACATGGGCTGAATGGGCGCATGAATTCAATGCATCGGTTTACAGCGATGAGCGCAACAACTATTACCGTTGTCTGCAAACACTTCTTCAGCTATCCCTGGAAGAAGATCGTGATCCGGCTCAGTACTACACGGCATTCGTGAAAATGTACGGTCAGAAAGCGGTTGATGATGCTTCAGCAGCCATCAGCGGCGAAGAGCGTTTCCACGGTCTGTTTGCAGTAGATGCCGACCTCAAAGCATTGCCTGCTCATCAGGCTCTGCTGGGCGCTTACGAAAAACTCCAGGTAGCAAAACGCCGTTACTGGTCAAAAGCCTGACCTTCCGACGTTTGAAAAATCTACGAACCGGCGGAATTTTCTGCCGGTTTTTTATTTCCCTTCGTAATGGCTTTGGGGGGGTTATTTACCGCCAAATGTTTGACTCAGCCGAAAAAATGACGTGTAATTCGCCGCGAAATAAAGGCCGGTTGTCATTTTTCTGACTTAAGCCCCACGGACTTTTTAATAAGTTGCTCATCTGTAAAAAACACAAAGTAAAATTGACGAGAGCCATTAACAATGGCTTATTAT
>NZ_JAFMOZ010000119.1:0-93877 GCF_019049615.1 Rahnella sp. BCC 1045
ATAAGATCAACTCTTATGCAAATTCGTTAATGCGGTGTTAGGATTATACTTAGCGAGGCAAATCAGACCTTTCAGCTTTTAACAAAAACACGCAATACCCCCGTCGCGATATAGCATTCTAAACTGTTTTTCAACACGACTTAAATTAACGCTAAGTAATAATTGCGATATTTTTTAATTTGTAATATGACATCGGGAAAAGTAAGAAACGAAATGAAGAGCAAACAAGAACTCAGGGATTTAATTTCTCATCGTGCAGAGGAGATTAAATCGCATAAGGATATAGAGTTAGTCATGCAGAAACATTACAAACTTATGTTTAAACTTTATCTGACTAAACCTCTCTATTTTAAGGTTATTTTCAAAGCCAATCGATTTATTATTGGAACCGCTGTCATGACCTATTTTTTCACGACAGAGAATCCTACTCTCCGACAAGTGAAAGACTTTTGTAAGACAACGGGATTAATCAGTGAAAATACCGTTGACTCTTTCCTGCTCTTTATTCGTGTGGGCGGGCGAATGGAAGTTAAAAAGGATCCGCTGGATAAACGAAAGCTGAACTATACGGTGACATCAAGAGCGCAGGATGAAACCCGCGCGCTCATTAATACCATGATGATCCCCTATGGCATGTTGTACCCGGATTTCGATGTTTCACGCTGCCTGAAGATGGAAAATTTCAATGCTGATTATTTTCGGATGTATTCGGAAATCATCCTCAATCAGATCTATTTATTCGATATGGTCCCCGATTGTAAGGAGTTCATTTTCAGGGACGCCGGGCACATGATGCTGATGGATTTGTACATCGAAAGCATCCGTCAGCAGAATGCGGTAATCGAGTATAACTATCTGAAAGCTTCGCTAAAATGCGGGGTTTCCCGCTCACACATTAAACGATGTCTGAAAGCCGCAGAGGCCGGTGGTCTGCTGAGGCTCGACTCTGCCAATAACACGATCGTGTTGCATCTGACCTTCATGCAAATGGTGCTCAGCTATTTTTCCGTTTACATGGCGATGGTCGAGTATGGGCTTAGCGGTCTGCCAGATATGACACAACGCCCCTGCTGATTGCGTTGTTTTGTGCGGCCTCTCCGGGCCTCTGTGCGGGATAAAACCGGTGGCTTGAAAACTCACTCCCCAAAAATTGTGGTTCAGATCACACTTCAATTATGTTAACGTTAACACTTGTGATTAACATCATAAACTCGCCTTATAACATCTGTGAAAAACTGAAAGTTAACGTTAACAATGTGGTCTACACATTCTAATAATGAACGGACACACATATGAAGAACAGCAACCGAAGTCCTTACACATTGCTTAGCGGATTACTTTTTTGTTTTTTCTACACCTGGTCATCAGCCTTCTCGCTTATCTCACTCTGGTTAAGTCAGAAGATTGGTCTGCGGGGTGCTGACACCGGATTATTATTTTCTGCCATCGCCCTGACGGCGCTGTGCGCTCAGCCGTTGTACGGTTTTATTCAGGATAAGCTGGGGTTACGCAAAAACCTGCTCTGGGCCATTGGTTTTTTGTTGCTGCTCAGTGGCCCCTTTTTCATCTTTATTTTTGCCCCGCTGTTACAGGCCAATATTTTAGCGGGTGCGTTGGCCGGCGGGCTTTATGTCGGCGCCACTTTTTTTGCCGGAATTGGGGCGCTGGAGTCGTACACCGAACGTGTAAGCCGCATTTTAGGCTTCGAGTTTGGCAAAGCCAGAATGTGGGGATCGCTGGGCTGGGCGGCTGCAACGTTCTTTTCCGGAATGCTCTTTAACATCAATCCAAATCTTAATTTCTGGATGGGCTCCTGTTCCGCGCTGATATTCCTGTTGTTATTGTGGGGATTACGCGAAGTCAAAACCGATGCTCTGAGCCAGCTCGAGTACGGCAAACCGGGTAATTTGCACCTGTCCGACGCCATTGACCTGTTCCGCCTGCCCCGCTTTTGGGCGCTGATTGTGTTTGTCACCGGCGTCAGCGTTTATAACGTGTATGACCAGCAATTCCCGGTGTACTTCGCGTCACTTTTCCCGGACGTCAGAAACGGCAACGAGATGTACGGCTTCCTGAATTCCTTCCAGGTATTTCTGGAAGCGGGCGGAATGTTCCTTGCACCGTTTGTGGTCAATAAGATTGGCGCTAAAAACGGCTTGTTGCTGAGCGGTCTGATTATGGCTCTGCGCGTCTTTGGTTCCGGACTGGCCGCCGATGCGGTCACGATTTCGTGCATGAAACTGCTGCACGCCGTGGAATTACCCATTCTGCTGATCGCCATGTTTAAGTACATCACCACGCGCTTTGACCCTCGCCTTTCTGCCACGCTTTATCTCGTGGGTTTTCAGTTCATTACGCAGGTCTGCGCCAGTGTATTTTCACCGCTGGCGGGCAAAGGCTATGACGTGATCGGCTTCGCCGACACCTACATGATTTTGGGCACGCTGGTACTTTCCCTCACTCTGATTTCCGCTTTCCTTCTCACCGGTGATAAGAGCCGGACTCCCTGTTCAATGGACTTTAAAAAGGGCGAAAACGTATGAAACAGCGACTTGAACGTGCTGAGCACGCTTTGCAGGATGCGGCAGAAAAACGCGGCGATGCATTCTACCCACTCTTCCACCTTGCCCCACCGGCTGGCTGGATGAACGACCCGAACGGTCTGATTTTTCATCAGGGCCTGTACCACGCTTTTTATCAGCACCACCCGTTCAGTGAAAACTGGGGGCCAATGCACTGGGGGCACGCCGTCAGCAAGGACATGGTGAACTGGCAACATCTCCCGGTTGCGCTGGCGCCGGGCGACGATGATGACCGCGATGGTTGCTTTTCCGGCAGCGCCGTGGATGACAACGGCATACTCAGCCTGATTTACACCGGCCATGTCTGGCTTAATGGTGAAGGCAATGACAGTGCCATCCGCGAAGTGCAATGCCTGGCCACCAGCGAGGACGGCATTCATTTCACCAAACAGGGCGTGGTGCTCGCCCCGCCGGATAACATCATGCATTTTCGTGACCCGAAAGTCTGGCGTGAAAACGGTTGCTGGTGGATGGTGATCGGCGCGCGCGATGACAGCGACTGCGGGCAGGTACTGCTCTATAAAGGCAAGAGCCTGCAACAGTGGGAACTGGATCGCGTACTGGCCAAAGCGGACAGCCATACCGGCTATATGTGGGAATGCCCGGATTTCTTTCCGCTCGGCGATGAACATATTCTGATGTGTTCTCCGCAAGGGATCAAAGCGCAAGGCTATGATTATCAGAATTTATTCCAGAGCGGATGCCTGCGCGGATCGTGGAAACCGGGCCAGGACTTCATGATTACGGAAGGCTTTGCCGAGCTGGATCATGGCCATGATTTCTACGCGCCGCAGTCATTTACGGCGGCCGACGGACGGCGGATTGTTATCGCATGGATGGACATGTGGGAATCAGTAATGCCGTCAAAAGCAGAAGGCTGGGCAGGCTGTATGACATTGCCCCGTGAACTGACGCTGCGTGATGGCAAAGTGCGCATGATGCCGGTGGAAGAAGTTCGGACGCTGCGCCGTGAACATTATCCGATCACTCCGTGCGTGCTCAGAAACGACGTACGCCCTCTGATGGAAGACGCACAGGCCGCGGAGATCATCATGCAATGGGATCTGGCCGCGTCAGATGCGGAAAGCTTCGGGATAAAACTCGGCGAAGGCGTATCCTTTTTTGTGGATACACAGGCGCAAAGACTCTGTCTGGAAAGGGACTTCCCGATGCACGGGATCAAAGACGCCCGCAGCACCGCACTGCCACCGGGTAAGCTTCTGGATTTACGCATTTTCATCGACCGTTCTTCGGTGGAAGTTTTCGTCAATCAGGGAGATGCGACGTTCAGCAGCAGAATTTATCCGCAACCCGGCCAGCGCGCCCTCTCCGTTTTTGCTACATACGGTAAAGCAACCTTCGTTCAGGGTGACTTCTGGACGCTGAGCGCAGGTTGATTATGCGGAAATTGTATAAAGAAAAGACCTTATAAAGACTCGCGCTCCAGTACAGGGGAATCGATTTTTATCAATCCCTGATTGGGGCGCTGTTCGATCAGATGCAACACCGCCTCGCGGCCAATTTCGCGGTGAGGCAGCTGAACGGTGGTCAGCGGCGGAATAAATAAATCGCCGATACCGACCATATTGTCGTATCCCAGCACGGCAACCTGCTGCGGGATCTGAATCCCCTTCGCCAGCAAGACCTGATAAGCCAGAAAAGCAATGCGGTCATTGCCGCAAATCAGCACGTCAAAGTCAGGTTTGCCGTCGGGCGCAAATCTTTCCAGAATCTGCACAATGTCACGGTAATGTTCATCACCGGGTTCCATATGGAACTGGCGAAGTTGTGCCGCCGGCATTCCGGCTTCGCGCCAGGCCTGCTCTGCACCAGCGCGACGGCGGATCCCGGCGGGAATGGATTCCGGTAAATAAAAGCACAAAGGATGCCGGTATCCCTTTTGCAAAAGCAATTTCATGGCCTGATACTGCCCGCCAAAATCGTCAGGGATGTAACCCGGAAGTTCATGATCAGGGCTGATGCAGTTGGCCAGTACAAGATTTTTACCGATAAGGCGCGGCGGAATTTTCACTTCACGCAGCCCCATGGTGGTGTAAATGATGCCATCCGGGCGTTGAGAAAGGAGCTGGCTCACCGCCCGCTCGCTGTCGGCCTGCGAGGTAATGCTGACAAGAAAACTGCTCCAGCCAAATTCGCGTGCGGTGAGTTCAACAGACAGAAGAAGCTCGACGGAGAATGGCGTGGTTGCCGTGTCCAGCGCCAGCACGCCAAGCGTGGATATTTTGCTGCTTTTGCCGCGCATTTTTCGCGCGGAGAAATCGGGCACATAATTAAGTGCATCGATAGCTTCCCGCACCCGTGCCAGCGTCTCCGGCTTGAGTCGTTGCGGCTCGTTAATGGCGCGCGACACCGTCATCAGCGAAACTGAGGCCCGTTGGGCCACTTCTTTCAGAGAAGCCATAATTCTCCAGCTCATAATATTTCTATGTGCTGATCCTACACAAAAACAGGGCCGCTGCGCACTTAAAAAACCCTTCTATTGAGAGGTAAGAACATATTTAACTGAAAACATGTCCGGATATTGTTCGACTATCAGCCAGAACAGTTGAACCACTGAATACCTGAATGGGTTGTGATATATTACTGAATTATAAGTGGAGGGGGTTAACCTAATGGAATATTATCTTTTAGTCCTGGCAAAATTCGTCCTTGGTTTTTTGATCGTCATTTCACACCTGAATTTCTCAGGAAAAACACAGCTCTCTCAGATGACACCCGTCGATTTTATCGGCAACTTCGTTCTGGGTGGAATTATCGGCGGCGTCATTTACAACGATGTTATCCCATTGTACCAGTATATTATCGTGCTTATTATCGGCGTTATGCTGATATCTTTGCTAAATGCCGTCAGCAAGAGATTTTTTATCTTTCGTTCATTTGCAATTGGTAATCCCATCCCTATTATCAAGGATGGGAAGTTTATTATGGAAAACATACTTAAACGAAAAAACAAAATTGATATCCTGAACGTCGCGTCCCAGTTGCATGCGCAGGGCATTCACTCTTTTCAGAACCTGAAATATGCCCAAATCGAACCGGGCGGCCAGATCACCGCGGTCTGCGAAGGCGCGGACATGCCGTCGGTGATCCTGATTAAAGATGGCAGGATCAGATACTCAGAGCTGGACGCTATTCAAAAAGATGAACAATGGCTGCATGAAAAAATTACCTCACTGGGCGTGACGCAGATCAGCGAAATCTTCCTCGCCGAGTTCTGGCAGGGAGAAATGACGCTGGTGATGTCCGACGGGAAAGTGTGCAGGTAGTGGCTGACCAGGATAATTTTAAGCGATGCTGCTTAGGTCGGCTTTTTTTTACGTTGGCAGATGAGATTTAAGGTCCGCTTCACATAGCGGACCTTGCGCTGCTTGTTTTTGCCTTGAGCATGTCATGAATAGTAAGATATTAATGAATCGTAGACAGTAACGTTTCTAATGATTACATAGTGAAGAAAGCTTAGAGAATGAAAACCCTTCTTAATAAGTGATGCGTGATTATCTTTTTCGCAACAGTTCTATTTGCACCAGCAAACGCTTAAAACGGAATGATTGCCATCGATTATCGTCCGACCTGCGGGAAACTTCACTACTCTGAGCCATGTTAACTAACCATCAGAACTGCCAGTAAATATGAAATCAGCGTGCAGGACAGCTGCGAGCTTTCGCTCTTCGCTCTCAACAGACCTTCAGCGTCATTTGTTTGCCTGCTTTGTGCCAGGAGCGGAGATTACCCCTCGGGGCCATTAAAGATTAGCCTTGGGATGTTATGATAAATTCATTCAACTGTCGGGGTTCAATTAGGGTGAGCAAAATGCTCTTGGAAAAGCTGAAAGCACTTGAATGCAGTCTTCACGGTGGCCGGCGGAATGATCGGAAATGGCTTGAACAGATACTGCATCCCGAATTTCGAGAAATTACACGGTCAGGCGTAATAGTTGACCGCGCGGAGACGATAGCATCTCTGGCTGGCGAATTAAGTCCAACGATCATTCTTAGCAGTGATTTCCGGCTGATCAGCATGGGAGAGTACTGCGCCATTCTGCACTACAAGACGTTTAATTCGGACGGTAGCCGAGCATCCCTACGTTCTTCCTGCTGGGTGTATTCTGACAGTGAGCAATGGGAGCTGGCTTTCCATCAGGGAACACCAGAGGCGGGTGCGGTATAAGTTTGGCAATGACACGGTAAAAAAACCTCCCCACCCGGTAGGTATCTCTTATAGGCACGAAAAGCCAATGTCCGTTCTTCGCACAAAGCTGCCGGCTTCGAGGGGCTGCTTTGTGCCAGGAGCTGAAGTTGCCTGCTCGTTGAACATCGTGTTTACTTGATATCCGGTGGTCACTTTATCTGAGGGAACATTTTTTGAAGATCAAAAAGATGGTATTAGTGAGTGTAGTGATGTTAACAGGGTGTGTGGTCGCCGATATGGACTCCTCTAATTACGATTATGTTCCCTGGGTTCAGGTATTTCAGAAACCGGAGGCTTCTGGCTTAACCAATGTTGCGCAGCGTAAAGCCGATCTGTATAGCTGTGGTGTTAACCCCAGGGCAAACCTTGATAGTGGTCACTGGAGCTTGAATCGCATAGAGCCCGGAGAGACAATGGAGCGTTTTGATGCCAGGCGTAATCACATTCTGAGCTGCATGAATCAAAAGGGATACAAAGTGTATGACTTTGGTGATTGTGGCCCGATAAAAGCCCCGACAGGACTTTGTCCTAATTAGCCGGAACAAGATTGCTAAACCGACATGTCTAAACCAAACCCAAAAAGGGGCGTTACTCTCTTAGGCAGTTATGCAAACGATGTGAATAATTTCCGTTCTTCATTCAATGCAGACCTTGGTTAAGTTAGTCTATTCTCTTCTTGCCAGTAGCGGACGTTGGGAATTGAAGAGAGAAATTCAGCTATACCCTTATTTCTTAAGTCTGGCTGCTGCTTTTAAAGTAGCCTGCCGCCTCTTTTCAATAAATGGTGCAGTCTGCTCCTGTGCTTTTTTTAGCTGTTCTTCAGATGCTGTGCGGGGTGAGCCACAGGTAAAGGGAGGGGCAGGGTCGTATTCCATATGCAGCTGAATATTCTGAGCGATATCATTTCCGAACATTTCTGACACGACGTTGAGAGCAAAATCTATACCTGACGTCACACCTGCGCCAGTTATACGATTGCGGTCACGCACTACTCGCTCACTCACTGCCTCTGCACCTAACAAAGCGAGCTGATCCAGAGAAGCCCAGTGCGTAGTTGCTTTGTATCCCTTCAGAAGTCCTGCTGCGCCCAAAACAAGCGATCCAGTGCATACCGAAGTCACGAGTTTTGCTTGTTTACTTTGAGTCCGGATAAACGAAAGGACTTCTTCGTCCTCCATCAGGTTTATCTGCCCTGGACCACCCGGGACACAAATTACATCCAGTTCGGGACATGCGTTGAATGTGGTTGTTGGCTTTATAGCCATACCTCGATCAGAAACCACGAGGTCAAGGTTTTTCCAGATGAGATGAACCTTTGTGTTTGGCGCTCTTACGAAAACTTCATAAGGGCCGGTAAGATCAAGCTGAGTGAGAGCTGGAAACAGGATCAGCCCGATTGATGTGCATGCAGAATCAATCATAAAAGCCCTTTTAACTTAAAAGGATATAATGTCTTTTCCTTCAACAAAGGCAACCTCTTGTTGAACGAATAAATGTGCGCCTACTGAAGACCATGCTTAATCCAGCTGTATTTCAGTAGCATTAAGAATTTTATTACCAGTCCGAACCAAGATGACTAATGGTGAAACGACCGCTCTGCGCTCAGATCTGCCTGTCATGTCTGCTTATGAAACGGCCTTAACGTAGGATATTTTCCGTTTTCCAAGCTGCCCCCTTAATTATTGAAGAACAGTTCAGGTGTTTCTGTTTTGGAAAAAATGTAAAAACTCAGCTGTTTGTTGATTCATGGTTTCAATGGCAGCCAGATGATCAGGCTTTTTCCACTTAATACCGATAATATGCAGCAAGTCTCGGTAAAAAATACTGAGCTTCCCCCAAGGGTATAGGGTAGCTAACCCGTTATCCATTTGTTCCAACCATATGCGGCAATGGCGATTCAATTGAACGGTATACGCTAATACGTCGTTATATTGCTTCTCAAGTTCAGGCTTTAGTGCGAGCAGTTTTTCATGCTCTTGCTTTACGAGTACTTCTTGGTCCTGAAAAGCGCGAGCTTTGGTCCAGGCACCTTTCGCCGCGAAATAGATAATAGGTGCCGCGACGATACCCCCCAGTACCAACATACCCCCGCTCATTCCCGCTCCGCCCGCAGCGAGCGCACCACCTCCGAACCAGGCAAGTGTCGCGTTGCTTGCTGCGACACCGGACAACGTGCCGATGGCCGTGCCGGTAGACGCGGTACCAATGGCTGAAACAAGCGCCCATGCGCCCAGTGCCATTGAACCACCTACAGCCCCACCAAATCCCATATTGAGTACGCCGGTATACTGTTGATTAAATCGCTCAATACTTTGCGATGCATACACGGTTGTCCGGGACTGCTTATCAAGAGACAGGAGCGTGGTTTCTAACACTTGCTCGATAAGATCCAGTCTGGCTTTTACGGTTTTGAGCATGTCACCCAACTCACTAATGCGATTATTAATCTTGGTTTTTGTTCGCGTCACTTCGTCATGAGTTATTTTGTAGGAAGCATGAGTGGATTCGAAACTTGCTTTCGCGTGTTCTAGTTCCAACGACCCACCGAGTGTGACGATGGCATTTACGGTGCGAAGTCCTGATTTTAATAATCCCATGTCGTGCCTTATCTTGTTAAACCTAAATTGATTTATCATCAGGTAGGAAGGGCATGCTTGAGGCGCTATAACCGCAAGGGTTAGCACTGCGCGAATTCATAGCAGATAAAACCCCGTGATCAGGTGAAACCATGATCTGCGGCACGTTAATTAAAACACGGCAATATTAGCAGTACCTAGCATTTGTAAGAAAAATTACGAACTTCCGCTCCTCGCTCAAAGCTGCCAGTCAGTTCCTTTGATTTCCTGAAGATGTTTCAGCCGCCGTTCTGCATGCCTGGTCAGAAAACGCAGTGTGTCCAGGGCGGCGCGGATTTAACTGTAATGGCTCTGATTTTCCTGAAAGTGGTTCGGTTTAGTTGCGTCAGGGCTGTATCTAGGCAGGCGTTCCTGAAAAGTGGTTCACTGGATAGAATATGCGGTCTATCCAGGACGTGACTGTATTAACGCGCTGGGTCTCTGAGGCATAGATGGTGCGTGACTTTTTCTATGCCAGTTAAAGCAACAAAGCCAGCTCGTTCATAGAAGGTGAATGCCGATGGAGGAGCGTTTGTGTTGATAAAATCAAACCAGTGGACAGAATCCTTAAGTATCTCCCTGAGCAGGGCGCTGCCAACCTGCCTTTTTCTCCATACTGAGTCTACATAGAGATGTCGCAGACGTCCGATGCCAGTTTTTAGCGTAAATGGATCAACGTTGAGTCCACAAACGCCAACGATCAATCCATCTACAGAAGCCCCAATTAGTTTTTCTCCGGGTCTGTCAAAGCGGTTCTGTCCGCTAAGCCAGTTATCTTCCAGTCGGCGTAACATGTTAAATCCTTCAGCCATGCTCTGCGATTTTAACTCAGCAAATCCTGGGCTGTCCGGGGTGACGTTTATGAGTTGGATATCCATGATTCTCCCAGTGATTTCAATCTGCATAATCTGAACAGAATTACGGTTGTGTCCAGTATGACAATGGCACTCTCACACTTCTAATGCCATCAATGTCCGCTGCGTGCCAGGAGCGGACGTTACTGATTTTAACCTTCCGAAAAAGTAGGCGTACCAACCGATGTAACAAATGTCTGCTAAAATTTCATATGGTTTTTTTAAGGAGAATAGATTTCATATGCGAATTCCTGATTATCCTTCGCGAGATTCTGATAAATGGGCACAGGTAGACGCCTGGTTTTCTGAAAAGCTCGCCCCTGAAGACTCAGATTTAAAATACACTCTCGCTAATAACATAGATCAAGGATTGCCCGCACACGATGTATCTGCTTTGCAGGGGAAAATGCTGGCCATTTTCATTCGTATGTCACGTGCTGTCCGTGTTCTTGAAATAGGCACGCTTGGGGGTTATAGCACCATATGGATGGCCAGGGCTCTCCCACCACATGGAAGCGTAACGACAATTGAATTCAACGAGCATCATGCAGAGGTTGCTCGCCAGAATATAAACAAAGCGGGGCTGGCTGAGCGCGTTACGTTGCATATTGGGGCAGCTCTTGATGTCTTGCCAACACTTAAAGCCCCCTTTGACCTGATTTTTATCGATGCTGATAAAGTGAATAACCCACGCTATCTTGAATGGGCTATCAAACTGTCGCAACAAGGTACTGTTATCGTTGGGGATAACACTGTGCGCGGTGGCGGTGTAATCGACTCCAGCAGTGATGATCCGAACGTTAAAGGTCTGCGAGAGTTTGTTCAGATGATTTCTGAGGATGAGCGACTTGAAGCTACAGCAGTACAGACTGTTGGTGAAAAAGGATGGGATGGTTTCGTCATGGCTATCGTTAAAGCCCGGTGATGATATTTTTCGCTAAGAAGAACGAACTCACCGCCAGCTCTTAATCACAACTTCTAAAGGATTGTCAAAAGCTGTGCTGCTTGAGTTATGCCCAGAGCTTCAGCTCCTCGCTCAAACCAGCCCTAGGTTTTGCCTTTGTCTGCTTCGTGCCAGGAGCGGACCTAATTGCCTATAGTTAAAAGAGTTCAAATAAAATAAGATGTAAAATCATTTACCTTTCTAGGAGTAAAAGTCATGGCCGAACCATTTAGCTGGGAAAATTGGAGAAAAGTATACCTACACAAAAAAAATAAAAAACGAGCTTCTCTTGAACGATATGGATTGAGAAATCTTCACTCTGTTGCTAGCTTGGATTCAATTGTATCAAAAGTTCATGAACTATATTTAAAAAATAAGCAAGAGGTAGTTGTTAATGCTAAATCCGTTTGGATAGATGGAACTCCTCAGGCAAAGTTCACGGTTAATAATGGTTCTGTTTTAAACTGTGAATTAGCAGATCTCTTATTCATATGCATGAAGTAGATAACAAAAACACCACAATAGATTTCCGCGCCGTCTTATTACAAGGGAAATGTTCAGAAAAACACGATCTACTTCCAAATGGACCCTCGACAGAAAAAGAAAGGATACTACTAGAATCGATTAATAGCTGAGTTTTTTTCAAAAAAAACAATTAGAGAAGAATTATGACATGAGCTTAGCTTTATGGTTAAGTCCGCTCATCGCGGACGATTCACTTCAGCATTTACATTCCGTGCCATCAGCGAACGTTACTAACATTGTTCCGTGTAAATCTATGGCAGCCGATCAGAGATACCGGAGATGGCAGAGAGTTTTGTACTGACAAGTCAGTGGGTAAGAAACTGCCCAAGAGCGGTAAAAAGAAGCCGCAACGCCCGGCGTTACGGCTTTCGTCAAAAGCTTAACTGATAAGCATTAGGAGATAATCCGGGCTTATTTTAACGACAAAGATCAGCAATCAGTGTTGTCCGCCGCTGGCCGATAACGCAAAGGTGCCCACCGGCATAACTGGCAGGTATTTTTGGTAATAATCGTGATAGTTTTTCACCGGATCAATATCCTTAAATAAATCTGGATAAAGAGATTTAGCGATGAACTGTACCATTGTGAAATCGACCAGCGTACGAGATGCGCCCTGATATACACCGTAGAGTTTGCCATTCTGAATCGCCGGTAATGAACCCCAGCCGTCACGGTGGGCGAACCCGTTAAGTTTAGCTCTTGCTGTGGCTTCATTTACGCCGATGCCCATTTCCAGTGCTGTATCAACTTTATTGTTTTCCCTGCCGGAAATAAAAATGACATCCGGTCTGGCGACCAGCAACTGCTCAGGATTAATTTCGCCCCACTGTTTAACAAAAGGCGCTGCTATATTTTCGCCGCCTGCAAGACGCAGCATCACGCCCCACATGTTTTCACCATAGGTGAAGGAATACTCCGCCGGACCTTTATTACCAAACTCAATGTAGACTTTTGGCTTAGGCAGATTTGCCTGTCTGATCCTGTCTTCAATCAGTGTGATGTTATTTTTATAAAGCAGGGCCAGCTCATTGGCGCGGTCAGTCTGGCCGGTTAATATCCCGATTATTTCCGTAGATTTCACATGATTTTCTACCGTCTGATCATTGTAATCGAGCACGACAACCGGAATATGCAAGTTCTGAAGTTGCGTGACTTCATACTTCAGCGCCGCGTACTGCCAGCTGGCCATAATGACCACATCCGGCTTCAGGCTGATTAACTTTTCCAGTGACACATTGTGCAGGTCGATTTCGCCAATATCCGGAATGTCGGCAATGGAAGGACGGTGTTTAATATACATATCCCAGTTCGCAGGCACTTTGCCATGCCAGGCTTCACGCGAAATGCCGACAATATGATCAAACGCCTGTTCACCCCCCACCGCCATATAATCTTCGAAATAGAAACCCAATACCGCCCTTTTCACCGGCGTCTGTAAGGTTATTTTATTTCCCAGTACATCCGTCAGCGTGGTGGTGGCGGCACTGGCCTGACCGGTTATTGCAACGGACAATATGAAAAGCAAGCCTTGAAGTAACTTCATTTAATTCCCTTAGGTATTGTGTGATTATTATCTGAGGCCAAAATTTATATTTATAAAAACAGATTTATCAGATTTTAATTTAACTTAAGTTGCCAAAAAAGATTGAAAATCCCGCTCTGTCACTACCACCGTATTATTCCCATAACATTTCCTGAAATTCAATAAATTGAAAAGTGTAAAAAGAGAAGGTGTTATAATCCAGGCATTCATTTGCACTCACAGACGATAACGATGATGAATAAAATACTGGTAAGTGCTTGCCTGATGGGGTTCAAAGTGCGCTATGACGGAAGCGAGAAAGCACAAATGACCGATCAGTTGCAGCGCTGGCAAAAAGAGCAGCGTCTTGTGATCCATTGCCCTGAACTGGCCGCCGGATTGCCAATTCCACGTCCTCCGGCGGAGATTGTTTCTACAGATGGCAAAGACGTCATGCAGACGCAAATCAGAATACATGAAATTACGGGGCAGGACGTCACTGAGCATTATCAGCTTGCCGCCTGGCTGGCACTACGTACCGCTCAGGAGTCAGGTTGTACCGCTGCACTGTTAACCGACGGCAGTCCAACATGCGGTAGCCAATTCATCTATGACGGTTCATTTAGCGGCCAGCGTAAGTCAGGTATGGGTGTCGCAGCTTCGTTACTCACGGAACACGGGATAGCCGTGTTTTCTGAGAAGAGGCTGGCCGATCTCATTGCCTGGATTGATGAGAAAGAACGCTGAACATATTTTTCATTGAGGTATGAACAGGAATTAGTTTTTTGTTTATTAATGGCGTCACACCTTCTCAGGCCAATTTGTGCCACAACACAATAAAGGATCGTAAGGTGTTTCCGGCAAATGAACGGCTCTTGGGCAGGTCAAAGGTGGCCTGTTGGTTGTTTGTTTTGGTTCGATTTTGCAAAACTGCTCTGAGGATACTGACATGACCACCTTTCATCAACTTACCGCCACCCGCCTGGATGGCCAGCTCATTTCTATGGCCGACTATGCTGGCAAACTGGTTCTGGTGGTGAATACCGCCAGCCATTGTGGCTTCACACCACAATACGCAGGGCTTGAAACACTCTACAAGAAGTTCGCCGCCTCAGGTCTGGTGGTGCTTGGCTTCCCCTGCAACCAGTTCGGTAATCAGGAACCCGGTGGTGCCGACGAAATCGCGCAGACCTGCCACATCAACTATGGTGTGAGCTTCCCGATATTTGAGAAAGTAGAAGTCAACGGTGCAACTACGCACCCGGTATTTCGTTACCTGAAAGACCAATTACCCGGCGTGCCGGGTGGGTGGATCAAGTGGAACTTTACTAAGTTCCTGATCGGTCGCGACGGCAAACCGCTCAAACGTTTTGCCCCGTTCACCTCCCCAGAGAAAATGGAACCCCTCATTCTTGCTGCACTTGAAATCTAAGTGTTCCCGTCATTCAAACCGTCCATATTTAGAGATATTCCGGAAAACTGATGTCTGCTTAAAAAAAGGCTTAACGTGAGATATTTTCCCTTTTGCAAGCAGCCCCGTCTTTTACTCGCTAATTACCTCTGGATTTAATCATCAAAAACAGGCTTGTTCAGTTATGCGTTTTCCCACCAATACCACTTTGAAGCTTTGGGGGTCGACATTGAGTACCGCATAGCGTATTTGCGGACAAATCAGTTCTAAGCTTCGTTTGCTACAATCAAGCTGTATTAAAGTGCGTGGGCCGGATTCGGTTTGCACCCTATTGGTCTCAGGATAGTCGCTGCAATCAAACCCTTCTTTACTTAATTTTTCTTTCGCCGCATCCATGCTCATTCCGATAAGATTCAGGTTCCCGACTTCTCTGGCATGCGATTTTTCAGAAACCCGGGTCAGTACGCACCCGCTCAGTAATTGAGCGAAGAGTAAGAAGAATATAAGGATAAATATCTTTTTATGGTTTGTTCTCTGCATCAGGCGACCCTTTAGGTTTATACCTTTGAGCAATATTGTCAGATATTGCAATAAACAGATTGAGGAGTAAAACTCAAAACTCTCCGCTCAAAACCTGAATAAACTCTGCGGGTGATTATCACAGGCAATGATTTTAACCCCTCCGGAAACTGAAACAATTAAATGTAAGGCTTCTTTTTCGACCTTCTTCTTCTAGTGCTCAACAATAACACCCTGACACAACTCTCCTATTTCATTCCGCACTAAATTGCGCACTTAACCAGCTGGAGAATGCCTTCATAGCGGGACTTTCGGCGCGCGTTTGTAACCGTGTCAGCCAGTAGCCTCCGAGGTTGATTTCAGCGGCAAATGGGCGGATGAGTTTTTCCGTTTGTAAAAGGTGATTGAAAATCTTACAGGGGGCGAGCGCAATGCCTGTCCCCATCAGCGCGGCTTCGATCATGGTCAGTGATGAGTCAAATATCATCACAGGTTGCGCGGGAGAAGGTGGATGTTCATTAATGCTTTGCAACCAGTGGCTCCATTCATCACGGCGAAAAGAGCGTAACAGGGTAAATTTATGCACATCGGCAGGATGCTGCAACTGGCGCGCAATCGCGGGAATACACAGCGGCGACAGGGGAGCATCGCAAACAAACTGTGCCTCTGTGCCGTGCCAGGCACCGCTACCGAAGCGAATGGTGTAATCGTGACCTTCCGCAGCAGGATCAACGCGATTATTGTGGGTGGAAAGTTGCAGTTCAATGTGCGGGTGATGGTGGTTGAAATCATCCATTCGCGGCAACAGCAAGCCGATGGCAAAGCTTCCTACCACACCCACTTTAAGTTTTTCCCGTACCTGCCCTGCCCAGAAACGATCCAACGTATCAGCAATACGATCGAAAGAATCATTTAATACCGGCAGCAGACTTTCGCCTTCCGGGGTCAGCATCAGTCCGCGTGAAACACGCACAAACAACTGGCAGCCCAGCTGCTGTTCCAGTGATTTCACCTGCTGGCTGACCGCCGCATGAGTGACATGCAGCTCTGAGGCCGCATTAGTAAAGCTTAGATGGCGGGCGGCGGCTTCGAATGATCTCAGGGCATTTAAAGGGATGTAAGGGCGAACCACGATTTCACCTGTAAGTTTTTCTTTTACCAGCCCCTAAAATTAACAGTTTGTTGCAATCTGTCAAACTGGGCAAAATTCAGGTGGGACAACAAACCATAAGGTTAAAAACAGTGAAGTTAATTTCTAAAACGTTGATAGCGACGGTATTGGCCTCTGTGTGCTCAATGAGTAACGCAGCCGCCCCGGATGTGGAAACTACCGTGAGCCAGGCGATAAAGCCTCTGATGCAGCAGCAAGGCATTCCCGGAATGGCGGTCGCGGTGGTGGTTAAAGGAAAGCCCTACTACTTTACCTGGGGCATGGCTGACGAAGCACAAAAGCGTCCGGTCACAGAAGACACCCTCTTTGAACTGGGCTCAGTGAGTAAAACCTTCACGGGTGTTTTGGGTGGCGTCGCCGTGACGAAAGGCGAGATTGCGCTTACGGATCCGGCCAGCAAATACTGGCACGCACTTAACACACCGCAGTGGCACGACATCACGCTGCTTCAGCTGGCGACTTACACCGCTGGTGGCCTGCCGTTGCAGGTCCCGGATGCAGTCACTGATGAGAAGGCGTTGGTACACTTCTATCAGCAGTGGCAACCCCAATGGTCACCCGGAACCGCGCGTCAGTATGCGAACAGCAGTATCGGTCTTTTTGGCTTTTTAGCGGTCAAACCTACCGGACTTTCCTTTGAGCAAGCCATGCAACAACGCGTATTTACGCCTTTAAAGCTCAGCCACACCTTCATTACTGTGCCGGATTCTGCCAAAAGCGCTTACGCCTGGGGTTACCGTGAGGGTAAGCCCGTTCGTGTATCGCCGGGTATGCTGGATGCAGAAGCCTATGGGGTGAAATCTTCGATAAAAGATATGTCGCGCTGGATGCAGGCAAATATGGATCCACAGGACGTGGCAGATAAGACGTTACGGCAAGCTTTGGATCTGGCACAAACGCGTTTTTATCGCACCGACGCACTCTATCAGGGGCTGGGCTGGGAAATGCTTGACTGGCCAGCTCAGGCTGAGCTGGCAGTAAACGGCGCAGATAACCAGATCGCGCTGGGCCCGCAACAGGTACGGAGTGCGCAGTCGCATCCGCGTGTGAATGCATCATGGGTTCACAAAACCGGAGCGACGGGCGGATTTGGTGCCTATGTGGCTTTTATTCCTGAAAAACAGGCAGGCATCGTTATGCTGGCGAATAAAAATTACCCCAACACTGAGCGGGTAAAAGCTGCGATGCAAATTTTAAAGGCATTGCAGTAATCAGCAATAAACCGATGCGGCACTCCTGTATGAAACCCCGTAACAAACAGGTACCTGTCTGAAATAAAAAAAACCTCCGTTTCTCAACGGAGGCCTTTTCGCTGACAGTCAGTCATGAATAACGACGTGCCCCGGCCACAGCTTATTTCGTCGCGCTGGACGCCAGGCGGATCTGAATATCGTTATCGAGGTTGTTCACCCAATGGTTGTAGCTGCGGTGAATTTCACCTTTCTCTGCCAGCAGGTTGGTGCTGCCAACATAATTAATGGTGTAACCGGTGGTGTTATAGGTGATGCGGATATCCGCTTTGTGTTCACGGTTATTCAGGTGGCCGTTAATCACGCCCGGCGCGCCATCCGTCATTATCCAGCCGCGTTTCTGCCCGGCGTCGATAATCGCCGTGCGGATCTGATTTTCTGAATTATGCGTGGTCAGCGTGGTGTGCGGCGTTAATACCGGCTCGGTACGCGCGCAACCGGAAAGTGCCATGACACAGAGAAGCCCAATAAGTAACTTACTTGTAGATTTCATGTGAACCTTATAGATGTGTTTTATACGATAAGAAATTGAAAACTGGCCACAATATACGTCAACGCCGGAAAGGTGTCATGAGCGGCACAGGTTGAGCTGCGGCTTTTTTCCGGTTAGTATATAAAACATATATGTTTCGTATACTACTGAGGCACACTTATGGGCATCATCAAGATTTCAGAACTGATGCATGAAAACTTACGCATCGCCAGCCTGGCTTATACGCGTTCGATCAATGCACAGGCCGAACACTGGATGAAAATTGGCATGTTAATGGAAACCCATCCGGACATGACCCACAGCGAAATCTCCCGGCTGCTGGTGCGTTGCAGCATGGAATCCGATGAGAACACCGACAGTTTCCGTACGCTGTTAAACGTGGGCGGCACACACAGGAAGGCAAGTAATGAATAGTGGTTTAGACAGCGCGTATTTTGTTAACAATAACCGGATGATCAAAACGCCGGAAGGGATCAGCAAAGCCCGCATCGCAGGCAAACTGGCCGCCCGGGTTTTGCATATGATCACGCCTTACGTTGTGCCCGGCGTCACGACCAATGAACTGGACCGCATCTGCCACGATTTCATCGTCAACGAATTGCAGGCGATCCCGGCCAATATCGGCTATCACGGTTATCAGAAAACGACCTGTACCTCCGTCAATCATGTGATTTGCCACGGCATTCCGTCCGACAAAGCACTGAAGAAAGGCGATATCATTAACATCGACGTCGCGCTGATCAAAGACGGCTGGTACGGTGACACCAGCCGCATGTATTACGCCGGTGAGCCGGGCATTCTTGCCCGCCGTCTGACGGATACCACGTATGAAGCCATGATGGCCGGCATTGAAGCCGTCCGCCCCGGCGCAACGCTGGGTGACGTCGGTTATGCCATTGCCGCCGTCGCGAAACGCGAAGGTTTTTCCATCGTGGAAGAGTATTGCGGCCACGGCATTGGCATGGGTTATCACGAAGACCCGCAGGTGCTGCATTATGGCGAAAAAAACCGCGGTCTGGTTTTGCAGGAAGGCATGCTGTTCACTATCGAACCGATGCTGAACGCCGGTAAAAAGCAGAATAAAGTGCTGCCCGACGGCTGGACGGTGGTCACCAAAGATCACTCGTTGTCCGCACAGTGGGAACACATGGTAGCCGTGACCAAAGATGGCTACGAAATCCTGACGCCGTGGCCTGAGCACGAATAAGCGGAATTTTTACCGCATCCGGATCATGCCCGATGCGATGATAAGCGCCTGACTGGTTGACTTTAATTCGAATACTACGAAAATGTTTTCATTCGAAAAACGACATGAAAGTCCCGGAGTTTATCATCGCTTCTTCCCCTGTTTTGCCCTTCGCAACTCCGGCTAAAAAGTCAGGCGTTCTTATTGCCTTGGCGCTGTTACTGGCGAGTTGTTCATCCGCGCCGCCGAAATCACTGGTCACGCCGCTGCCGCCGGTCGCAAAGCAACCTCTTGCGCCTAAAGGTGAGCAGAATAAAGAACCGGTGCGCGGCGTCTGGCTGGCGACGGTTTCCCGTCTCGACTGGCCACCGGTGTCTTCGGTGAATGTCAGCAGCCCCGCACAGCGTATCAGTCAGCAGAAAAAGTCCCTCACCGACAAGCTCGATAATCTGAAATCGCTCGGCATCAATACCGTATTCTTCCAGGTTAAACCGGACGGCACAGCGCTGTGGCAATCCAAAATTTTGCCTTGGTCCGATATGCTGACCGGCACGATTGGCGAAGACCCGGGTTATGACCCGCTGAAATTTATGCTTGATGAAGCGCACAAGCGCGGCATGAAAGTGCATGCGTGGTTCAACCCGTACCGCGTTTCGGTGAATACCAAACCTTCAACGATTGCCGAGCTGAATCGTACATTGTCACTCAGTCCGGCGAGCGTTTATGTGCTGCACCGCGACTGGATCCGCACCGCAGGCGATCGCCTGGTGCTTGACCCCGGCATTCCTGAAGCGCGTGACTGGATCACCAGCATCGTGGCCGAAGTCGTTACGCGTTATCCGGTCGACGGCGTGCAGTTTGATGACTATTTCTATGCCGAAACCCCTGGCTCGGCGCTCGATGACAGCATGACGTTCAGAAAATACGGTCAGGGATTCAGCTCAAAAGCGGACTGGCGTCGCCACAATACGCAGATGCTGATCGAACAGGTGTCCCGCACCGTCCGCCAGCTGAAACCGGGCGTTGAATTCGGCGTCAGCCCTGCCGGTGTCTGGCGTAATCTGTCGTTCGATCCTGCCGGTTCCGACACACGCGGCGCGGCGGCGTATGACGAAGCCTATGCCGATACGCGTCTCTGGGTGAAACAGGGTTTGCTCGATTACATTGCGCCGCAGCTTTACTGGCCGTTCTCCCGCAAGGCGGCGCGGTATGACGTGCTGGCGAAATGGTGGGCGGATGTCGTGAAACCGAACAACACGCGTCTGTATATCGGTATTGCGCTGTATAAAGTGGGCGAGCCGTCGAAGAATGAGCCTGAATGGACCACCGGCGGTGGCGTACCGGAGCTGAAGAAACAGCTCGATATGAACGAATCGTTACCGGGCATCAGCGGCACCATTCTGTTTCGGGAAAATTACCTGAACCAGCCGCAAACGCAGGAAGCCGTGCGTTACCTGAAAAGCCGCTGGGGCCATTAAGCCAGCGCGGATAAAACAAAAAAAGCCCCCTGCAATGACGCCGGGGGCTTTTCGTTTTCAACCTTAACTGCGCTCAATTTCTTTGGTTGCGCGATCTAACGCATCGGTGATTTTATACAGCGTTTCCTGTTCGATAGGCCCTTTCGCCAGCCTTAAATTCAGCGCTGAACGGATATTATTTATCGCCCTTTGCATTTCCGGAATGCTGCGGTTGTTTGACAGGATCGCCAGCGAATGCAGCCGCTCAGTCACCGTCGCCAGTAATTCATCCTGCTGGTTAAGCAATATCACACCTTCTGCGGTGATCGTATATTGCTTCTTCCCGCCTTCTTCCTGATTCGCCAGAACCAGTCCCTGATCTTCCAGAAAAGTCAGGTTCGGATAAATAATACTGGCGCTCGGGGTGTATTCCCCTTTGGATAGCTCTTCGATGGCTTTGATCAGTTCATAACCGTGGGCGGAACGCTGTTGCAGAAAATGCAGCATTAATAGGCGGATATCACCGGTTTCGAACATTCTTTCACGACGGTGTTTTTTCGCAGCAATACAGTTTGCTTTGTTGCCGGATCCGGCGGGAGGACGGTCGTTGCCCAGAGGATTATTTTTCATCAGAACCATGGTTAAAATTGCGTAAAGATATCCCCTAAAGATAACGGGTTAAGCCCCCGATCACAATCTCCCCTTCACGTGCGAAGGGGAGCGTTTTTATGATGGCATTAGTTCATGAAAGTAAAAGGCTTATAGAAATCTTCGCCCAGCCAGTGATAAGCCGCAGGCTGCGTCGCCAGCGGCTTGCGCACATAGCTGGCGGCAGAATTCACATCGCCTTTGCCGCTGTACACTGCGTAATCCGGGTACGGGAAAACCGGGCGAGAAGCGGTATCTGCCGGGATTTTCTCCAGACGGATTTCAGTTGCTGGCTTTTTACCGCGTTCCGGCAGCGGTTGCCCGAACGACGTTTTCTGCTCTTTTGCCGCCTGATACGTGGTGATGTTATCCGGCGCAGTGCCCTTTTCCACCCAGTTCATCATAGGTGTGAGGAAATCCACCAGGCTCGGGCCTTCACCGCCGGAGCAGTGATGCACGCCCGGCAGCAGATACAGACGCTCAAACTGATCGCGGCTCGCCGCCCCCATGACGTTGCCGACGGCCTGATGATAAGCCACGGAATTGAGCGGTGAAATGTGCTGATCCGCCCAGCCGTGCCAGATAATCAGCTTGCCACCGGCGGCTTTAAACGCCGTCAGATCCGGGTTGGTCGCGTCATAAAGCGGATGCATTTTGCGCAGTTCGTCAAACGCCGCTTCGGTGAACTTCACGTCTTTTAACGTAAAATCCGCTGGCGGATTTTTCTCGTAATTCATGTATTTAAGCGACGACAGCGCGATCATCTGGCTGAAAATCGGGTCGCTGGCTTTTTCCGGCACAAAGACACCTTCCCACGCCAGTTCTGAACCCGGCATCGGGCCGCCGACAATCAGTTTTTTGCCGGTTTTCGGATCTACAGGCCCCGCATACAACCGGTTCAGCGCCGTCAGTTCTGCGGTGGATAAACACGATCCCTGCGGCGTAGCCGGATCGGTTTTACACGCCAGAACAGAGGTGTCGAAATGGCAACTTTGCGGGTCGGCAATCAGGCCATCGGTCTGACCATCCCGCGCGTCGCATTGTTTGAGCACGGCGTTGTGGATCAGCGGCAAACGCGCGGCCAGCAGCACCGGTTTGCCGTCAGGCCCGGTATTGGAAAGCGCCTGCCAGGCGTGATAAACCGCATTCTGCGACTGGAAATTCATCGCGGCGGCACCGGCAATAATCCC
The DNA here is from genome assembly GCF_019049615.1 of Rahnella sp. BCC 1045. Lineage (NCBI taxonomy): Bacteria > Pseudomonadati > Pseudomonadota > Gammaproteobacteria > Enterobacterales > Yersiniaceae > Rahnella > Rahnella sp. BCC 1045. The sequence continues at coordinate 22,576 of NZ_JAFMOZ010000119.1, forward strand.
GTTGAAATCATGCGGGAAGCGCTGCGCTTCCATCAGGGCTTCACGGCCACCGTCCGAGCAGCCGTTAAAATAGGAATACGCAGGCGCGCGGCCATAGAAAGCCGTGATCAGCTTTTTCGACACTTCCGCCGTCAGATGCTGGCTGCGGTAGGCGAAATCCACGCGTTTCTGAGGATCCTTACCAAAGTCACCTTCCTTCATGGAATGGCCCATGTCGGTGGCGGCCAGAACAAAACCGTTGGTATTTAAGGGCGTACAACCCGCTGCTGCGCCGATTTGCAGCTGAATATTCCCGCAAAGGCCGCCGCAACCGATTTGCATATAGCGTTGCTGCCACGATGAAACCGGCAGGATCACCTGAAAACCGATCTCAGGATGCAAATTGCCATCGACTTCACAGGCCGCTGCGCCGTTCACGGTGATTTCTTTGGCGGTCGTGATCCGGCTGCCTTCGCCGCCAATGTCGGTCAGCGAAACGTCGGCAAGTTTTGCGCAGGACATCACCGGCCTGACCACCTCCCGCGCAGGCGCTGCGGGATCAGCAGCGATACTGAAAGAGGAATATCCGGCTAACAGCAGAGGTAACAGACAAAGCGCCCGCCAGCGCCCGTTGAGGCTTTTTAATTTCATAACCATTCCTTTGAATAAAGATTCAGAATTTGTCATAAGAATTATAATGATGGCAGAAATAATAAATAATGGCGTTCAGGGCGGCTGCCGTAATGATTTGCGCGGCAGTTGCAACAAAGTATTAATTCGTAGCGACTGAAATAAAAAACCGCAGATAACAGGGAAAATACGTTCTGTTATCTGCGGGAAAATATTCCGTCACGCTTTACAGGGGTAAATCAGTTCCGGCGCAGAAAATTATTTCGCGTGCCAGTACGCCACGCAGCGGACAAAGTTTGCATCCAGCCCGCGGGTTTCGGTGAAATAATCACTCAGGCCTTTGACGAATTTCCCTTCGCCGGTGGCCCAGACGTAATAGTCATTTTCAGGCAACATCAGACTTTTCAATTTCTGCACAACCGCATCATCTTCGCGATAGCCATTATGCTCATCGCTGACGATCCACTCGATGTTGAAATCTTTTTCTTCATCCAGATAACTGATGCAGCTCACGTCCTTCACTTTCACCAGTACGGTGATTTTTGCGTTTACAGCCGCCTCTTTCAGTTCACGCAGGCGGCGTTTTACTGCCGGAAGACCGGTTTCATCGCAAAGATACAGCTGCCACCGGTAGGTCGTCGGAATTATCAGGGAACCGCGTGGCCCGCCAATGATCAGTTTATCCCCCGGTTTGGCATTGCCGGCCCATTCGCTGGCCACACCGCCGTCATGAATATAAAAATCCAGCGTCAGTTCGTTAGTTTGCGCATCAAAATGCAGCGGTGTGTATTCACGGTTAACCGGACGAGGGCCTTCGCCCCAGGCAATGCCGTCTTCTGTGGCGGTCGGCGGAACAATCATGTCGCCCGGTTTTGCCGGGAAGAACAGTTTGATGTGATCATCAAAACCGCGGGACGTAAAACCTTTCAGCTCGTCGCCGTTCAGTACAATGCGTTTAAAACAGCCGGAAACCGTTTCCGCGCTTTTTACCGTGATGTGGCGGAAAACCAGTTCGTTCTTAACGCGCACCGGCAGGTTGGCGGCGGAAGATTCAGTGCGTTTGTGTTCCATATTTTTTCTCTCAAGGTGGCGAAACTTATCATCGCGAGCCCGCTCAGGACGTGAATGATTCTCAATTCAGTGAAAGATATATCTTAGTAATATTTTATGCAACGACTTCAAAAAAAAACCGACCATCGTGAAGAAGGCCGGCTGGCGGTTTGTGCAGCAGAACGCACCGGGTGGATTAACGCACCGCGCCGCGCAAAAACATGTCGACGGCGCTGCTCACCATCTGGCGGATTTCCGCAATTTCCAGCGGTGCCGGATTACGCTGATAGACGCGCGTGTTGGTTTGCGCTGTCACCAGCGCCAGAAACTGTAAGGCGCGCAGATGGGCATCGGCCTGCGCCAGTTGCCCACGCTCCATCGCACTGCCCAGGAATTTTGCCAGGATATCGACGCTCTCCCGTGGCCCGGCGTCATAAAACAACGTGCCGATTTCGGAATGCCCGGACTCGGCGATCACCATGCGATACACCGCCAGCGCGGAGACATCATTGGTCAGCACCAGCAACATTCTTTCGCCAAAACGGGTGAGGATAGTTTCAAGATCGGCATCCGCCCACGTTTGGGTCAGATCGCTGACGGCGTCGGAAAGATGCCCGGTGGCATAGGCTTTCACCACCGCCACCAGCAACGCTTCTTTCGACGGGAAATAGCTGTAGAGCGTGGCCTTTGAACCGCCGAGACGCCGGGCGAGCTCATTCATTGACGCGCGTTCGTAACCGGTTTCCTGAAACAATTGCGCTGCGGCATCGATAATCGCCTCCCTGCGGGCTTCGGTGCGGACTTTCATCTTCCCTCCTGACGTTGCTATTACGGCCACGGCCAAAAACCGTCGCGGCGAAACTGTACAGTACAGTTCCCTGATGTCCCCACTCTAACGACGGGTTTGTGCCTTGTAAAGCGACCCGCGTAGCCCATTTTTCAGAACGAAGTGCAAAGATTTCGTTAAGAAGCGCATTTTTATTTACCAATTTGTTGATAACAATTATCAGTATCATTATCATTCGCACAAAGCTGAAATGGGTAAGGACTGTAATTAAACCCATATTTTATAAGGACAACGGCTTTTTCACGGAAGATTAAAGCAGATGACAAGCGCGTCTGAATTTGTCGAAAGGCAGTAAATGCGAGCAGAACTTAAAAAAATTAGTGCAGGACTAAAAACAAATGTTCAAATCCTTTACACAGCAGGGTTTGGTGAAAAACGTCATTTTCATGGGGACGATTCTCACCACCACCTTTAACGTAAACGCAGCGGAAGCCGTTAAAGACAACACCGATCTGGCACAGAACAAAGCGCAATCTACAGAAACCATCAAAAAGAAACCGGTGGTGCGCAGTGCGAAGGATCTGGCACAGAACAATGAAGAAGTGATGACCGTCACCGAGACCCTGCCGGATAAAACGCCGGGCTCAAAAACCACCATCACTGCGGCTGAAATGCAAAAACGTGGCGGTAACGATTTCGGTACCATCATGCGTTATGAGCCACTGATCACCGCGACCGGCTCAAGTGGCGGTTCCGGCAACGGCAAAAGCGGCTTCGACCGCAGCGGTTACACCGGCTATAACATTCGTGGTCTGGAAAGCAACCGCGTCAGCATCGACGTTGACGGCATTCCACAGCCAAGTGCTACCGGCCGCAGCTACGCCAGCCGCGCTGGTTTAGGCACATCCGGCATCGGCCGTGATTACATCGACCCCTATATTTACGGCCAGGTGGATATCGAATCCGGCGCAACGTCAGCCGAACGCGCCAACACTTCCATCGGCGGCGCCGTTTCCTTCCTGCCAAAAACCGCAGACGATTACCTGCGTCCGGGCAAAGAAACCTATTTCGGTTACCAGTCTGATTATGATTCTTCAGACCGTTCATGGCACAACGGCATTACTGCCGCTGCCGGTGACGAAACCCTGCGTGGCCTTGTGGCGATCAGCCGCCGCGACGGTCAGGAAACCAGCAACAACAGCGGGACGCACGACGCTTATCCGGCGAACTGGCACTCTAACGCCATCATGACGTCCGGTATCTGGCAGCCAAACGACGAACATAAATTCACCGGCACGCTCGATTACTACGAGAAAATTAATCACACCCATTACGACGCGTGGAACAGCGCTGGCAGCTCCATTCTGGGTACCGCACAGCAGCAAAGTAACACCCGCCGCTGGGGCGCAAGCCTGAAAGACGAATGGACACCGTTCAACGATTTCGCTGACGCCGTAGTCTCCAAAGTCTATTACCAGTACACCCAGGCGCACGACAACACGTACATGCCGAACGCCAGCAAAGAGATGATGAACGTCTATTCCGATTACGACGTCAGCACCTATGGCGCGGAAACCAGCTGGCTCAAAACGCTGGGTCGCCACGAGCTGAGTGCCGGGATCAACGGTCGCATCTCTAACACTGAACGTCCGTTCCGCGAAAGCCCGGACCAGAGTGTTTACACCACCATCATGCAGCCGGAAGCCAACAGCCGTTCTTACGTTCTCGGCGGTTTCCTGCAAGACACCATGAAGTTTGACCTCGACGGCCATAACTTCGGCATCGTGCCTGCGGTGCGTGTGGCGTACCAGAATACGAAAGCGACAGACCTGTCCGATTTGTCTAACAGCACCGTGTCTGAAAGCCAGGTTTCTACTTTGTACGGTAAAGCCAACTCCGATACGCAGGTTCTGCCATCACTGGCATTCACGTATGACATCACGCCTAAGCTGATGACTTACCTGCAATACCGTCGCGGCGCACAGTTCCCGGATGCCAGCCAGCTTTACGGCTCCTGGAACCTCGGTTCTTCTTATGCCGGTTCTCAGCAATATGCGCTGATCGGTAATACCAATCTGAAAACCGAAACCAGCAACAACTTCGAATGGGGCATGAAAGGTGAAGCGACCGAAGGCGTGACCTTCAAAACGGCCGTGTTCTACAACACGTACAAAAACTTCATCGCTAACACCCGTTACACCCGCGCAGGCAGCCCGGGCATGTTCACCAACGTGCCTTCCAATATTTATACGATTTATCAGGCCGAAAACCGCGATGAAGCGTTTATCTACGGTGGCGATCTGAGCACTAAAATCAACTACGGTACGTGGTTCAGCAGCGTTGACGGTCTGAGCACCAGCTTCGCACTGGGTTACGCCAAGGGTGAATCCAAATCCAGCTACGCGGGTGACAAATACGTTGATATCGACAGCGTTCCGCCAATGAAATTTGTAGCCGGTGTGGCATGGGATGATCCGTCAGGCATCTACGGTACGGCGCTGACTGCAACCTTCGTGAAAGGTAAAAAAGCCGAAGCGACCAACCGTCAGAGCTACACCAACGCCGGTACACCGATCACGGATTCCACCACGGAATACATGAATGTTCCTGGCTACGGTTTGCTTGATGCAACGGCCTACTGGAAAGTGGCGAAAAACGTAAAACTCAGCGGCGGCGTCTATAACATCACCGACCGTAAGTACTGGGATTACCTGAGCAGCCGCAACCTGACTGAAACCACCAATCAGGATGCATACAACAAAGCGCTGGCCGTGATGCCAGGCCGCAGCTTCCAGCTGGGCGTGAATGTCGATTTCTAAGCGATAATTCATCACCCGAAAACCTGAGCGCTATGTGAAAACATGGCGCTTTTTTATGTTTCAAGATGCAGGTTATGGCCAATACCCCACGGCCATCTGGCAGATTTTTTCATCGTTTCCCGGGTGCTAGTTTTTTTAATTTCCATCCATGCTGTCCCAAAGCGAAAGGAAATAAAAAAATGCCGATTACCCGTACTCAGGGGACTGCATTCCCCCATATTTATCTGCCAAATAATGCTCAGAAACAGTCCGCCTGCAACGTGATTGCCCTGTTGCAATATGCCGGTCTCTGGCGGGCTGCGGGGCAACGTCGAACCACGGTGTCATGCGTGTCGATATGCAGGGGCATATTCCGGGTTCCGTTCCGTAATGGCTTCTGAGATGTTTTTTTAACGCCCCTGTCGCTTTTCGCAGAGGCGCTTTTGTGTCTGATTATCAGCAAATAAATGGTTGCCGCGCACAACAGCCCACACCGGAAACGACTAGACTCCCTGTTTTCCTCATCATCATTTCACTGAGAGATTACATGGAATTAATCAGAAAACCGCTCGCGCTGGTGCTCGCCCTGTTGCTGTCACCCGTCTGCGTAAACGCCACCACCCTGCTGAACTACACCGATCATGAACCGCTGGGTGGCACGCGCACCCGCTTCATCAATGACGTTTTCTTCCCGGCGATTGAAAAAGAATCACAGGGTCGTCTGAAAATTAACGCGCACTGGGGCAGCGAACGGGCGACCGGTTATAACGCGCTGAGCGTAATCAGTGAGGGTTCAGCAGCGGATATGGGCACCGTTGTGCCGGAATACGCGGCCAAAGATCTGCCGCTGCATCAGATTTTTAAAAGCTTTCCCGCCGGGCCGACCGGTGACCGACAGATTGCATTCTTCCGCCGCGTTTACGCCGAAATTCCGGCTTTTCCTGCCGAGTTACATCACGAAAACGTCGTGAACATTTTCTTCGGCACCGGTTATCCGGTGGCGTTTTTCAGCACGCATCCGCTGAAAAATCTGCAAGATATCCGGGGCACGACGTGGCGTTCAGCGAGTTTCTGGCATCAGGATTTTCTGCGAAATGCGGGCGCGAAGCCAGTCACGATGCCGTGGGGCCCGGAAACGGTGAAAGCGTTTCAGACCGGCGCGCTGGACGGCATTATGGTCAACGTGGACAGCGGTTATGACCTGAAAATTCAGAAAATGGCACCGGAGGTTTTAGTCTCGCGCGAGCTGTGGCTCGGCCACGTTTATCTGCTGGTGATGAATGAAAAGGTCTGGAACGGGCTGGCGAAAGCCGATCAGGATGCCATTCACCGCGCCGCAGAAACTGCCTACAAAACTGCCGGTCAGGTGATGGACAAAGGCTATATAAACCAGCTGGATGCGCTGCGCAAAGACGGCGCAAACGTCCGCGAACTTCAGCACAGCGAAGTGGAACACTGGCAAACGGTGAGCCGTTATCCGGAGATTCAGGCCGCGTGGGCAAAAGAGCAAACCGCAGCAGGCGTGACACAGGCGGCTCCGGTGCTGGAAAAAGTCCGCGCAATTTTGGCAGATGAGATGAAGTAATTAAATCGCTCCGGCAGAGGTGACCACCTTTGCCGGAACCCGTTTGTTCGCCCTTCCCCGCAAACCGCTATTTGTCACACTTTCGGTTTTTTACTTTCATAACTGAACCCACCTGTACATTTTCTTGACAGGAGAATTGTCTTACTTCATAAATGTACCGTACTGTACGGTTTAATAAAAAAGTAAACCGACATCCCGCTGCATTTTTTCATAAGAAGGTAAGACGTATGTCTGCGTTAACAAACAGCTATCCGCTGGCAGCTTTGATTTCTTTAGGTTTATTAACGGGGTGCGCGAGTACCCAGCCTGTGCCCTACACCGGGGTCACTTCTTCTTCCCGGATGAAACCTGACACGCAGGATGAATCCGGGCATATCGCTTTCAGCTACAACACGCCGGTCGACTGGAATAAATATTCCCGCGCCATTGTGGATCCGGTGGTGATTTATCAGGGAGCAGATGCCCAGTTTGATGACGTTTCTCCTGAACAAAAACAAGAACTGGCGGCGCATATGCAGCAGGTCTTCGGCAAAAGCGTGGCGGAACGGTTCCCGCTGACCAACGCCATCACACCGGGAACCTTGCGCATTCGCCTGACGCTGACCGGCGCGGAAACCAGTACGCCGTTTGTCGGCACGTTCACACGCTTTGACCTGATGGGCGGGCCGTACAACATCGTGCAGTCAATCCGCGGCAAACAAGGGTCGTTTACCGGCTCGGTGAGTTATGCGGTGGAAATCTACGATGCGCCGACCAATCAGTTGCTCAAATCCTATATTTCCCGCCAGTACCCGAACTCGCTGAACATCGGGGCGACTTTTGGCGCGCTGAGTGCGGCAGAAACCGGGCTGGAGAAAGGGGCGGATCAGTTGCAGGAACAGCTGAAATAACCGGCTGAATCAGAAAGGGCTCATGATGAAAATCTATCCGCAGCACATCATCTGCAAACACTGCGACAGCCTGTATACCCGAAAATCCGTGCGGCCCGGCGAGGCCGCATACTGCCCGCGCTGCCGGGCGGTGTTGTATCGGGGAAGCTGGCTGAGTCTGGAACAATGGTTCGCGCTCACCCTCACGGCGGCGCTGTTTTTTATCATCGCCAATGTTTTTCCGGTGCTGGAAATCGGCTTCCACGGCCAGTCGCAGGCGGCCACGCTATGGCAAACCGCGATGGCGCTGGCCCACAGCTATGCGTCGCCGCTGGCGATCCCGGTGGCGTTGCTGATGATTGTCTGCCCGTGTTTGCAAATTTTGCTGCTCGGCTGGGTGTTATTTCACGCGTGCAGGAAAAAAGCCGCGCCCGGTTTTGCCTCCGCCATGCGTTTGCTCGCCGGGCTGGCACCGTGGAGCATGGCGGAAGTCGCGCTGCTGAGCATTCTGATTGCCGCTATCAAACTCTCCGGCCTGGTTGAAATCACCACCGGCCCCGGCACCTGGGCATTGCTCGGTTTATGTCTGTTGTTACCCGTGATCAATCATCAGGATTTCCAGCCGTTATGGACACTCAAAACTCTCCGCGGCTACCGCCCGTGATGCCCGTACAGGCGTTACCGCAGGGGCTCGTCCGCTGCCACGTTTGCGGGCTGGTCTGCGAGCATATTTCCGGCGTTCATCGTTTGCCGTGCCCGCGCTGTCATGCTGCGCTGCACCCGCGCCAGCCCGACAGCCGCAGCCAGTCATGGGCGTTTTTGCTGACCGCCCTGCTGTTGTATTTACCCGCCAATTTACTGCCGGTGATGTACAGCTCATTGGCCGGTCACGGCGGTGAAAATACCATTCCGGGCGGAATTGCAGAATTCTGGGCGTCCGGTTCATACGGCGTCGCCACCGTCATTTTTATCGCCAGCGTGGTCGTGCCCTGCGCCAAATTCCTGATCCTCGGCGGGCTGTTGCTTGCCGCCGGAAAAGGCCAGGCCAGGAGCCGCGTTCGCCGCACACGGATGTACCGCCTGACGGAATATATCGGTTACTGGTCGATGCTCGACGTCATGGTCGTGGCACTGGTCGCCGCACTGGTGCAGTTCCCCGGTTTCAGCAGTGCGGAACCGCGCATCGGCATTGTCTTTTTTGGTGCCGTGGTGATTTTTACCCTGCTTGCCGCCATGAAGTTCGACCCGCGTTTGATTTGGGAAAATAACAAGAATGAGTGAACACGTTTCTCCGGCACCTGAAATCACGCCGCGCCGCTGGCGTCCGTCGCTGGTCTGGCTGGTACCTGCCGCCGCTGCGGTAATCGGGCTGTTTTTGTTTTTTCAGATGTGGGCCTCCGCCGGGCCGGAGATTTCGATCACGTTCCAGACCGCAAGCGGATTACAGGCCGGAAAAACCGAGGTGAAATACAAAGACGTCACCGTCGGATTGGTGAAATCCATCACGCTGAGCCCGGACAGCCAGCGCGTACTCGTGACAGTGTCACTGATGAAGAGTGCCGAAAACCTGGCGAAATCCGATACCCGCTTCTGGGTGGTGCGTCCGCGCGTCGGTATGGGCGGCGTTTCGGGCATCGACACGCTGCTTTCCGGCGCGTATATCAGCCTGGATACCGGCACATCCGGCAGAACCGGTTCAGTTTTTCAGGGGCTGGAATCGCCACCGGCGGTCATCAACGGTATGCCCGGCAGGCAGTTTGAAGTGGTTGCGGGCGATCTCGGTTCGCTGGATATCGGTTCCGCCGTCTATTACCGCCGCGTGCCCGTGGGCCGGGTGTCGTCCTACGCGCTGCGCCCTGACGGCAAAGGCGTCAGCCTTAACGTCTTTATCGACGCACCCTATGACCGTTTCGTCACCTCTGCCACGCGGTTCTGGAATGCCAGCGGGCTGGATTTATCGCTCGATTCCGAAGGGTTACAGCTGAAAACGCAGACTATAGCGTCGGTTATTGCCGGCGGCATTGCCTTTGCTAATCCACCAGACGCCGCTCCCGCCGCCACACCTTCCCCCGATCACAGCGTTTTTACGCTGGCCGACGATCAGGCGTCCGCTATGGCACCGCAGGACGGCACGCCGCAAATCCTTCAGCTGCGTTTCCAGCAATCGTTACGCGGAATGAAAACCGGCGCGCCGGTGGAATTCTCCAGCGTAAAACTCGGTAAAGTGACCGCCATCGATCTGGATTACGAGCCAGCCGGTTCACGGTTTATTTCGGTGGTGACGATTGAGGTATACCCGAACCGGCTCGGTCAGGTGCTGGAGAAACTGCCCAAGCCAGAAAAAGATGCCCGGAAACAGGCCGCCGTTTTCCTGCGGGATATGGTCAGACACGGCCTTCGCGCACAGGCGCGCACCGGGAATTTACTGACCGGCCAGCTGTATATTTCGCTCGATTTTATTCCGAACGCCGCGCCAGTTTCTTACGATATCAATGCGCGGCCGCTGCGCATTCCGACGCTGAATGGCGGATTTGATCACCTTCAGGAACAGCTCGCCACGCTCATCGGCAAGGTATCGAAAATGCCCATTGAGTCGATTGGCAATAATCTCAACGCCACGCTGGGCAATCTCAACCAGACGCTGATTCAGGTGAACAGCCAGGTTCTGCCGCAAACCACGCAAACGCTCAGCACGATGAATCAGACCCTGACCCGCGCCCAGTTATTGCTGGCGGAGGATTCGCCGCTGCTGCAAACGCTGGCTGAATTCCAGCGCACGCTGTATTCGCTGCGCACCCTGACCGGCCTGTTAACGCGCCAGCCGCAGGCGCTGCTGACCGGCAGACAGAATGACAAAAAGGAACAGCCATGAAACTTGCCCGAACTGCTTACGCGACGCTTACCCTGCTGGTTTTAACCGGCTGTGCGTCTTCTGCACCGCACTATTACACGCTGACCACTCCCGCCGGTCCCGCCCCCGCGGATGCCAGCGCTGCGCCTTTTGTCATCCACGTGAAACCGGTGAACGTGGCGGAGCGGCTCAATCAGCCGCAGCTGATGGTCCATCAGCGCAACGGCGAACTGCTGATGTCGGATAATGCACTCTGGGCCGCGCCGCTGCCCGAGGAAATTCGGGCGGCGCTGACCGCCCGGCTTGAGCGTTCGCTGAAGACGACGGACATCCGCAGTCTGATGCCACCGGCGGGCAAACCGGTGATCGGTATCCGCGTGTCGGTGGAACAGTTTGATGTCTGGCAAGGTGATAAAGCGACGATAGCCGCCACCTGGCAGCTGGATCCCGGACAAGACAGCGGGCAACTCATTTGCCAGACACAACATCAGCGCGCCATAAATGGCGGCACGCAGGAGCAGGTGATGATCCGGCAGAAGCTGGTGCAGGACGTGGCGGATGACATCGCTTTCTCCGTGCTTCAGCGCCGCTGCGGCTGACTTTTTCGCAATGCTTACAGTGCAAAACCGGCCTGAGTCACATTATTTTTCAACATTCTCTAAATCAATAAGTTAGCAATATTGAATAACGTTAAGTTTTGTCAATACGAGGAGAACCGTCGTGAAAATCCGACTTGAAAAATCAGTTAAAACATAAACTTAACGCAATCCATACACTACCTTTTGCCCCAAGAACTATCTTGACCCTAAAACTGCACAAGATATATCTTGAGACCATCCGGTTCATGGCAGAAGGCACAACCGATGACAAACTCAGGGCCCGCCGCCCGCCGCAAAAGCAAGCTGTTCACGCGTCAGGAACTGACGTTATTTGTGCTGCATCTTATTCAGATCAACCCGGCGCACGGTTATGAAATCATTAAAACCATCGAAGGCTATTCGATGGGCGCGTACATCCCCAGCCCCGGCGTGATTTACCCCATTTTAACGCTGATTGTCGAAGAGGGTTTCGCCACCGCCACCGACATTGAAGGCGGTAAAAAGCAGTTCACCATGACGCCTGACGGTTCGGCATTTCTGGCGCTCAAACGTAAAGAAATTCGCGTTATTGAAGAAAAAATGAAAACGCTGGTGATTAAAAACAATCCCCCGCCTGCGCCTGAACTGATTTATGCCATAGAGAATTTAAAAATCACGGTACGGGCTAAATCGTATAACGGAGAAGTCACACCGGAGAAATACGCTCAAATAATTGAATACGTCAATGAGGCGACACGAAAGATCAACGAACTTTAAACTTTCCTGACCTTATTTAAATAAACCCGACGTTATCCCCGCTGCTTTATTCCAATAAGCCGCGAGGGATCCCTTTTGCCTTCTTTATTTCGTTATTATTTACGGACACCAAAATGCCATCCAGATTTTTACCATTATTCATTATCCTGGGGCTGAGCGGCTGTGATAATTCGCAGACCGTTCAGCAATCTGCTCCTCCCGTCGACGTCGGCGTTGTCACGCTGAAAGCACAATCTTTTAATCTGGTCAGCGAATTAACCGGGCGCACCACTGCCACGTTAACCGCCGATGTGCGTCCGCAGGTCGGCGGTATTATTCAGAAACGCTTATTCACCGAAGGCGACATGGTCAAAGCCGGTCAGGCGTTATACCAGATTGATCCGTCGTCCTATAAAGCCACCTACGATCAGGCCGCCGCTGCGCTGAAAAGTGCCAAAGCGCTGGTGATTTCCGATTGCCAGAAAGCCAAACGCTACGCCGTGCTGGTGAAGGAGCAGGGCGTGTCGCAGCAGGACGCCGAAGACGCGCAGTCAGCCTGTGCGGAAGATCGCGCCAGCGTTGATGAAAAAGCGGCGGCGCTGGAAACGGCAAAAATTAATCTCGACTGGACGCGCGTGACATCACCGATTGCGGGCCGGATTGGCATTTCATCCGTCACGCCCGGCGCGCTGGTCTCTGCGGCGCAGGACACCGCGCTGGCCACCGTCCGTAATCTCGACTCCATGTATGTGGATCTCACCCGTTCCAGCGCAGATTTACTCAGCCTGCGCAAACGCGCGCTGGCGACCAACAGTGACACCTTAAACGTGACGCTGACGCTGGAAGACGGTTCGGTGTATCCCGAAAAAGGCCGTCTGGAGCTGACCGAAGTGGCTGTCGATGAAGCCACCGGCTCCGTGACGCTGCGCGCCGTGTTCCCCAACCCGAAACACGTTTTGCTGCCGGGGATGTTTATCCGCGCTGACGTCGATGAAGGCGTGGTCGAAAACGCCATTCTCGCACCGCAACAGGGCATCACCCGCGATGCAAAAGGCGATGCCACCGCACGGGTCGTCACCGCAGAAAACAAAGTCGAGCAACGTGATGTCGTGACCGGCGACGCCAGCGGCACAAACTGGCTGATCCTTAAAGGCTTACAGGCAGGCGACCGCGTGCTGGTGGAAGGCAGCGACAAAGTTTCAACCGGCGACACCGTCAAACCGGTGGAAGTAAATAACGACGCCACCGCAGCCCAAAGCACAGAAGGAGCCGCCTGATGTTTTCCCGCTTCTTCGTACGTCGCCCGGTTTTTGCCTGGGTGATTTCCATTTTGATCATGATGGCCGGGGTCATGGCGATCCGCACGCTGCCGGTCGCGCAGTACCCGGACGTCGCGCCGCCTTCCGTTAAAATCCAGGCGACGTATTCCGGCGCATCCGCAGAAACGCTGGAAAACAGCGTCACGCAGGTCATCGAACAGCAGCTGACCGGCCTGGATAATCTGCTCTATTTCAGCTCCAGCAGCAGTTCTGACGGCTCCGTGGATATCACGGTGACGTTCAAACAGGGCACCAACGCGGATACCGCGCAGGTTCAGGTGCAGAACAAAGTGCAGCAGGCCGAATCGCGCCTGCCGACGGAAGTGCAGACCGCAGGCGTGACCGTCACAAAATCGCAGTCCAACTTCCTGCTGATCATGGCGGTGTATGACAAAACCGACAAAGCCACCAGCTCGGACATCGCCGACTGGCTGGTGAGTAACATGCAGGATCCGCTGGCGCGCGTCAGCGGCGTTGGCAGTTTGCAGGTGTTCGGGGCGGAATACGCCATGCGCATCTGGATGGACCCGACCAAACTGGCGGCTTACGACCTGATGCCCTCAGACGTTCAGACTGCGATTGAAGCGCAAAACGTACAGATTTCTGCCGGTAAAATCGGCGGTTTGCCGTCTTCAAGTACTCAGCAACTGACTGCCACCGTGCGTGCGCAGTCGCGCCTGCAAACGCCGGAACAGTTCCGCAATATCATCGTGAAAGGCAATACCGGCGGCGCGATTGTCCGCATCAGCGACGTCGCGCGCGTTGAAATGGGCAGTGAAGATTACACCGCAACCTCTCAGCTGAACGGCCATCCTGCCGCAGGCATGGCAGTCATGTTGTCGCCGGGTGCCAATGCGCTCGACACCGCCACGCTGGTGAAAAATACCCTCAGCGAATACCAGCGCAGCATGCCGAAGGGCTATGACATCGCGTATCCGAAAGACAGCACCGAATTCATTAAAGTGTCGGTGCAGGACGTGATTAAAACGCTGGTCGAAGCCATCCTGCTGGTGATCGTGGTGATGTATTTGTTTATGCAGAATCTGCGCGCCACGCTCATTCCTGCGCTGGCGGTGCCGGTGGTGTTGCTCGGGACGTTCGGCGTTCTGGCGTTATTCGGCTATTCGATCAACACCCTGACGCTGTTTGCGATGGTGCTCGCGATCGGTTTGCTGGTGGATGACGCCATTGTGGTGGTGGAAAACGTCGAGCGGATCATGCGCGACGAAGGGCTTTCTGCCCGCGATGCCACCGAGAAATCGATGGGTGAAATCTCCGGCGCGCTGGTGGCGATTGCTTTGGTGCTCTCCGCCGTTTTCCTGCCGATGGCCTTTTTCGGCGGCTCAACCGGCGTGATTTACCGCCAGTTCTCGGTCACGATTATCTCCGCGATGGCGCTTTCTGTTGTGGTCGCGCTGACCCTGACACCCGCGCTGTGCGGCGCTTTCCTGCGCCATAAACCGCAATCGACCACCGGTTTCTTTGGCGGCTTCAACCGCCTGTATTCCCGCACTGAGCATCGCTATGAAAATGGCGTCACGCACGTTCAGCGTCGCCCGGTCGCGATGGTGTTGATTTACGGTGCGATGGCGGCGCTGATGGGCTTGCTGATGTGGCAACTGCCGACCAGCTTCCTGCCGTCCGAAGATCAGGGCGAGATTATGGTGCAGTACACCCTGCCGGCAGGCGCTACAGCGAACCGCACCGAAGCGGTGAACTCCCGCGTCACCCAGTGGTTTATGGATAAAGAAAAAGACAACACTAACGTCATTTTCACCATCACCGGCTTTAACTTCAGCGGCAGCGGCCAGAACGCCGGGATGGCCTTCGTCTCCCTTAAAAACTGGGACGACCGCCCCGGCACGGCCAACACCGCGCAGTCTGTCGCCGGACGCGCCATGAAAGATCTCGCGGTGATCCGCGATGCAAAAGTCATTGCCATGACACCGCCGTCGGTGGACGGTCTGGGGCAAAGCAACGGTTTCACCTTCGAGCTGATGTCAGCTGGCGGCACCAGCCGCGCAGAACTGATGAAACTGCGGACAGAACTGCTGGCAATGGCGGCGAAGAGCCCCGAGCTGCAATCGGTCCGCGCCAATGATTTACCGCAGATGCCACAGCTTCAGGTGGATATCGACAACAACAAAGCCGTGGCGCTGGGATTAACACTGAGTGACGTCACTGATACGCTGAGCAGCGCGTGGGGCGGAACCTATGTCAATGATTTCATTGACCGTGGCCGCGTAAAAGAAGTGTACATTCAGGGCGACAGCCAGTTCCGTTCCAAACCGGCTGACCTGAACAAATGGTTTGTCCGCAGCAGCGACGGCACCAGCATGACGCCGTTCTCCGCGTTCGCCACCACGCACTGGACGTATGGCCCGGAGAGTCTGGCGCGCTACAACGGTTCAACCTCCTATGAGATTCAGGGTGAAAACACCGGCGGCTACAGCTCCGGCGCGGCCATGGCAAAAATGGAAGCGCTGGCAGATAAACTCCCGGCCGGTTCCACCTGGGCCTGGAGCGGATTGTCATTGCAGGAAAAGCTGGCCAGCGGGCAGGCGCTGAGCCTCTACGGCATCTCGATTCTGGTGGTGTTTCTTTGCCTCGCCGCGCTGTACGAAAGCTGGTCTGTCCCCTTCTCCGTCATTCTGGTGATCCCGCTCGGTCTGCTTGGGGCATCCCTTGCCGCCGAACTTCGCGGCCTGAATAACGACGTCTATTTCCAGGTCGCGTTGCTGACTACCATCGGGCTCTCGTCGAAAAACGCCATCCTGATCGTTGAATTCGCCGAGGCGGCGCTCAAACAGGGCAGCACGTTAACGGCGGCGGCGCTCTCTGCGGCGCGAACCCGCCTGCGCCCTATTCTGATGACGTCACTGGCCTTTATCGCCGGGGTCATGCCGCTGGCGGTTGCCACCGGTGCGGGGGCTAACAGCCGTATCGCCATTGGTACCGGCATTATCGGCGGCACCGTGACCGCCACATTACTGGCTATTTTCTTTGTTCCGCTGTTCTTCGTTCTGGTGAAAAAAGTCTTCACCGGCCACAAAGACGCGCAGGAGTAAGCATGATGTTTCGTCTGAGTATTATTTCATTATCGTTCCTGCTGGCCGGTTGTCTTTCATTGGATCCGCACTACCAGCGCCCTGCCGCGCCGGTGCCTGCCGTCTGGCCTGCGCAGGGAACGCAGCCTGCCGCCACAACCGTGCTCACCGGCTGGCAACACATCATGACCGATTCGCGCCTCAATGCGGTGGTCGCAAAGGCGCTGACCAGTAACCGCGATATGCAGGAAGCGATTGCTGATATCGAAGCGGCAAAAGCGCTTTACGGGGAGCAGCGCGCGAGCCTGTTCCCGACGGTGGATGCGGAACTGACGCAAACCCGCAGCCGCACGCAGGATGCGGGGGTTTCCGGCACCGCCACCGCCGACGGCGCGGTGAGCAGTTTTGAGATTGATTTATTTGGCCGCAACCGCAGCCTGAGCACGGCGGCGAAAGAAACCTGGCTGGCCAGTGAGTCCACCGCGCAGAACACCCGTCTGACGCTGATTGCCGAAACCAGCACCGCGTGGGTCACGCTGGCGGCGGATAACAGCAACCTGAAACTGGCGCAGGACACGCAAAAAAGCGCGGCGGATTCACTGCGTATCACCCGGTTGCGCCAGAAAGAAGGCGTGGCTTCCGGGCCGGATGTCAGCGAATCCATGGCGGTGTACCAGTCCGCCCGCGCCAGCGTCGCCAGCTATCAGACACTGGTTGCGCAGGACATCAACGCCCTGAACCTGCTGGTGGGGGAAACTGTGCCGCAAAACCTGCTGCCGGGCACGCTGGAAGACCTGTCGCCGGAGGCCATCGCGCTGGTGCCCGCCGGTGTTTCATCCTCCGTATTACTGCGACGCCCGGACGTGCAGGAAGCCGAACATAACCTCAAAAGCGCCAACGCGGATATCGGCGCCGCGCGGGCAAACTTCTTCCCGACGCTGTCACTCACCGCCAGCGCAGGCGTCGGCAGCAGTTCGCTGTCGAACCTGTTCAGCCACGGCGCTAACGTCTGGTCATTCGCTCCAGGCCTGACGCTGCCGCTGTTCACCGGCGGCAGCAATACCGCGCAACTGCGGTACGCCGAAGCCGAGAAAAAAGGCCTGATCGCTGCGTATGAAAAATCCATTCAGAGCGCGTTCAAGGACGTTGCTAACGCCCTTGCCCGTCGCGCAACGCTCAGCGAACAACTGGATGCACAGCAGCAATACGTCGCCGCGTCGCAACGCAGTTATGACCTGGCGCGCCGCAGTTATGAAACCGGTGCAGGCGATTACCTGACCGTACTGACCGACCAGCGCTCGCTGTGGTCTGCACAGGCAGATCTGATTGCCTTACAGCAGACCGATTTTGAAAACCGTATCACGCTGTGGCAGTCGCTCGGTGGTGGGGTGAAATAACGCGAAGAGTTTAAAGAGAGATAAAATGAATACCGCAGGGATGCGGTATTTTTTTGATTGAATCACAGAGTAGAAATAAAAAATCCCGATATTTTAAATAAAAAAAGAGGCCGTACAGGGACGGCCTCAAAGAAGGAAGAACTCCAACAATATTATAATGGCATGATGTTTTACCATAAATGGTTGCTCAATAAACATCATGCACACATTATAATTGAATCAGTATCAGTTTCTATCCTCATTGCGTCTGTATAAAGTAATAACTTTGTAAGTCGCTAATATTATCACCAGGTTTTACCAATATTAAACTGGAACTGTTCTGCGCTGTCACCCTCATATTTAACCAGTGGTTGCGCATACGAGAATACCAGCGGCCCTAAAGGCGATTGCCATTGCAATGAAATACCGCTGGAAACACGAATATGTGTCGGATCGCTGTAATCCGGAATACCTGCGGCTTCCGTCGCTGCCGTATTTTGCCATTTCGTATCCCACACCGTACCGGAATCCACAAAGAACGATGTGCGCACGGAACTGGCGTATTTCTCACTGATAAACGGCGTCGGCACGTACAGTTCTGCGCTGGCGATCGCCATCGCATTTCCGCCCACGGCGTCGCTGGATTTTTCCACCGGACAGGTAGAATACGACGTATCCGTGGTCGCACATTTGTAATACGCCGCTTTCGGGCCGATGGTGTTGGACGAGAACCCGCGCACCGAACTGGAGCCACCCGCGTAGAAGTTATCGTAGAACGGCACGTCGTTACCGCCCAGTCCGGCGGCATAACCGGCTTTCGCGCGGCCCATCAGCACCCAGTCGGATTTGTCGCTCAGCGGAATGTAGTGGTTGGCATCAAACGTAATTTTGTAATAACTGTCGTCCGAGCCCGGTGTCGTGACTTTTGCGCTTAAGCTGGCGCGCGTGCCTGATGACGGGAAGAAGCCACGGTTGAGATCGTTATACGCCCAGCCGACGCTGGCAAAAAAGTCGTTGGTGCGCAGTTCCGCCGTGCTGTTGCCGGAGGTCACCACGCCCGGCTGCACGCCGCTGGCGTTCAGATAGCGCCACACTGCCACCTGCGGTTCCATGTCGCTAAGCGTGCTGTGCACATAATCCAGCCCAAGATTCAGCGTATTGTCTTCACTGACCGGCAGGCCAAGATTAACGCCGGTGCCGTAGCTTTGCAGGTTGTACGCCGCCAGATCGTTATCTTCGGCGTCGTAGTGGTTGTAGAAGACTTTGCCGCCCAGACTGACGCCGTCAACCGTGTAATACGGGTTGGTCGCCGAGATTTCGACATACGTCTGGTAGGAGTTTCGCGTGCCGCTAAAACTGACCGTGTTACCGCTGCCGAGCCAGTTATCCTGCGTCACGCCAAGCTGATAGCTGATGCCGCTGTCCGTGCCGTAACCCACACCGACGTTGAATGTGCCGGTGTTACGCTCTTTGACTTTGTACACCACGTCAACCTGATCGGTGGAACCCGGCACCGGCTGCGTATCGACATCTACAGTCTCGAAATAGCCGGTCCGGTTCAGGCGGTCTTTGCCTTTTTGCACCAGATCGTTACCCAGCCACGCGCCTTCCATCTGGCGCATTTCGCGTCGCAGCACTTCGTCTTTCGACGTGTCGTTCCCTTCAAAACGGATCCGGCGCACCGAATAACGATTTCCGGTATCCACGTTAATATGCAGTCTGACGGTTTTACCGGCGTCATTAATCTCGCTCTGCGTGGTGACGTGCGGATAAGCGTATCCGTAGCGTCCCAGCATATTTTTAATATCTCCTTCGATTTTGGTGACTTTCGCGCCGTTATATAATTCACCCGCAGGAATAGCGGTCAGCGCTTCAACCTCAGCCGAATGTCCGGCCATCGAACCGGTCAGTGTGACGCCGGAAACTTTATATTGCGCACCTTCGGTAATATTGACCGTAATATAAATGCCTTTCTTATCCGGCGTTAGGCTGACCTGCGTGGAATCCACATTAAAACGCGCGTAACCCCGGTCGAGATAAAAACTGCGCAGGGTTTCGAGATCGCCGGACAGCTTTTGTTTTTCATATTTCTTATCGCCGATCACGTTCCACCACGGAACTTCATCACGCAGCTGGAAGTGCGCGATCAGGTCGTCATTGGTGAAGGCTTTGTTGCCCACGATATTGATTTGCTGAATTCTTGCCGATACCCCTTCGGTGAAGACCAGCTTCACATCCACGCGGTTACGCGGCAGCGGCGTCACCACCGCTTTCACACTGGCGCCGTATTTGCCGACGCTGTAATAGAAATCTTCCAGACCGTGTTCAATCGAGGAAATGGTGGTGCGATCCAGTGCATCGCCGACGCGAACCCCGGAAGCCTCGAGGTTTTGTTTCAGCATATCGTCTTTGATGGCTTTGTTACCGGAGAAAGTAATGCTGGCGATCGTCGGCCTTTCTTTTACCTGAACAATCAGCGTGTTGCCCTCTTCCAGTACTTTCACATCGTCAAAATTTCCGGTCGCAAACAGCGAACGGATCGTCTGGCTGATATCGTCATCCGATACCGTGTCTCCCACCCTCACGGGGATACTCAGCAACGCAGCACCGACGGTCACGCGCTGCAAACCTTCGACGTGAATGTCTTTTACGACAAAACCGTCAGCCGCAAAAGCCGCCGTGCTGCTCAACAGCAGCGACGCTAAGAGTAATTTTTTCATTGTCATGTGATCCGTGCACGCCGTTTTTCAACTCACCGAATTTCCTGAAAACAAAAAAGTTTTGCTTTCAGAAGAAATAACCTCGCTAACAGACTGTGGGAAATATCCGAGGTTCATCGGGGACGTTTTGATTTTCGGAAAACGTGGGATTCTGTTACGTATTACTTACGTTATTTTCGCGAGGCGTACAGGAGGAGTTTTAATATTGATAATAAAAATCCCCTGTCCCTGCGCAGGCAACAGATCTAAAAAAACTCACAAAACCTTTTGCATCAAATTGACACATTTTGTTATGTTATCACATATCAAAAATACCACCGCGATGCACAGGTTGAAGGGAATGACTGCTGACAGGGCAAAAAATGTCGAACCGGTTCTTGAGGTTAAGGGGCTGACGCTGGAAATTGCCGGAGAACAGCGTGTCACGGATTTATGCTTTTCGGTAAGCGCGGGCGAGCGGGTTTGCCTGCTCGGCGCTTCCGGCTCGGGAAAATCGCTGACCGCGAAAACCATCACCGGCACGCCGCCTGCGGGCGCAAAGCTCAGCGGCAGCATTCGCGTAAACGGCATTGAAGTCTGTGGTAAACATCCAGTGACGCGTGGCGCGCAAAGCCGCGTGGCGACGGTATTTCAGGATCCCTCCACCGCGCTCAATCCCCTGATGACGCTCGGCAAACAGCTGAATCTCGCCCTGCCTGCGGCCAGCGCTGATGAACTCGCCAAAATGCTTGAACGGGTCGGGCTGGGTGAAATCCCAAACTTTACCGCACGGTATCCGGCAGAGCTTTCCGGCGGCCAGCGGCAGCGCTTGTGTATCGCGCTGGCAATGCAGTCATCTTCCGCGTTACTGGTGGCCGATGAACCCACCACCGCGCTTGACGTGCTCACACAGCAACAAGTTTTGCAGGTGATGCGTGATGCCTGTGAAAATGCGCCACAACCGCGCGCGCTGTTGTTTATCACGCATGACATCGCCGTTGCCGCGCAACTTTGCGGACGGGCGCTGGTGATGGAAAACGGAAGTCTGGTGGAATCCGCCCCGATGGCGCAGCTGCTGAATAATCCGCAACACGCCTACACCAGACGGCTGGTCGCGGCGGCAAAACACTGCGCGGCGCTGCACCGGAATGCCTCCACGTTAAGCGCGGTGGCCATCGGATGAATCCTTCACTGCAACTCGTCACCGAACCGTTTTTGCATCTTCACAACGTCAGCCGGAAACTGGCCGTTCCGGGCTTTTTCTGGCAGAAAAAACGAGAATCTGCGCCGCTGTTTTCACACTTATCCTTACGTATTGGCCGCCACGAGCGCGTCGGGCTGGTGGGCGCTTCCGGCTGCGGAAAATCCTCACTCCTGAGAATTGTGCTGGCGATGGACGCGCCGGACTCCGGCGATGTGTTTTGCGACGGAAAACCTGTCCGTCCCGGCTCTGCCCGTTCGCTGCGGGAATACCGTCAGCGGGTGCAATACATTCCGCAGGATCCGGCCGGTTCACTGCCGCCCAGCCAGAATGTCGGTCAGATTATCGCCGAACCGCTGAAACGTCTGGGTTTTCAGGGAGAGATAAAAACCCGCGTGACACAGGTGATGGCGCAGGCCGGCCTGCCGGAAATGCTGATGCATCGCGCGGCGGGTGCGCTGTCCGGCGGTCAGGCACAGCGCGTGGCGATTGCCCGCGCACTGGCGATCCGCCCGGAATTTCTGATTGCCGATGAGCCGGTCAGCGGGCTGGATTTACCGCTGCGTGAGCAAATCAAACAGCTTTTACAACAGGTCACGCAGCAAAACGGCATGGGGCTGCTGATGGTGACGCACGATATTTCGATGGTGGCCGGGCTGTGCGAACGTCTGCTGATCATGCACGATGGCGAAATTATCGAAGACAGCCCGACGCAGGACGCGCTGCTTGCTCCGCGCCACCCGCATACCCGCCAGCTGCTGGCGGCTGTTCCTCATTTACCTTTGATCGTTAACGGATAACCCGATGTTCACCCGCTCTCAAACCCGCTCGTCTGCGCCCTGGCCTCCGCTGCTGCTGGGCAGCAATCTGGTCTTTAACATCGGTTTTTACGCCGTGGTGCCGTTTCTCGCCCTGTTTCTGCGCGATGACATGCTGCTTTCCGGCTGGGCGATCGGGCTGGTGCTCGGCCTGCGCACCTTCTCGCAGCAGGGGATGTTTTTGCTCGGCGGCGCGTTATCCGACCGCTTCGGTGCCCGGGTGGTTATCCTCTGCGGCTGCGTGGTGCGCATCGCCGGATACCTTTTGCTCGGGCTTTCCGACACGCTGACGCCGGTGATACTCGGTGCCTGCCTGACCGGCATCGGCGGCGCGCTGTTTTCGCCATCGATTGAAGCCCTGCTGGCGCAGGCAGGAACACACAGCGAGAAAGCCGGTAAACGCAGCCGCGCCGAATGGTTTGCGCTGTCAGCCGTTTGTGCGGAACTCGGCGCAGTGCTCGGGCCGCTGCTCGGTTCACTGCTTTCCGGCTATGGCTTTCAGCCGGTGGCGCTGGCCGGTTCCGGCTTATTTATGGTTGCGCTGGTGGTGCTGTTTTTCACCCTGCCCGCCGCGCCGAAACGCACCGCCGGGCTGAAAATTGTGCCCTGGTGGGAGACCTTCCGTCAGCCGCGTTTTGTGGCATTTATCGTGGCCTACAGCGCGTATCTGTTCAGCTACAACCAGCTGTATCTGGCGCTGCCGGTGGAACTGCGTCGCTCCGGCGGCGGCGAGCAAGATCTCGGGCCGCTGTTTGTGCTGGCATCGGTTCTGGTGATCGTACTGCAAATGCCGCTGGCGCGGTTTTCCCGCCGAATGGGCGCGCAGATCATTTTGCCTGCCGGTTTTCTTCTGCTTTCTTCCGCCTTCGCCGCCGTGGCGATGTTTGCCTGGACGGTGCCGCCGGAAGGCTGGCTGCGTCTGCTGCCGTCGGTCTTGCTGATCACGTTGCTGACCATCGGGCAGATGCTGATTGTGCCGGTGGGCATGGATTTAATTCCGCGTTTTGCCGGGCAGCACAATCTTGGCGCGCATTACGGGGCGCTCTCTTCGATGGGCGGCATCGCGGTACTGGCGGGAAATTTCCTGCTCGGCGGATTGCTCGATGACGCACTGGTGCCGTCGCCCGGCGCGGTGATCCCCTGGCTGGCGCTGGCCGCCGTTCCGTTTTTAAGCGCGCTGGCAATGTGGAAAATCTGCCGCCAGCTGCCTCCTCCTGCAATCTGACAAGGAACTTCTGATGTCTGCGTTACGCATTAGCCCGCTGGCCGGGCTGCTTTCTGCTGCACTTTTACTGACCGGTTGCTTTAATGAAGCCGATAAAAACACCGAAAACAGCACCGATTCCCGTCTGCGGCTGGCGATGTTGCAACCCCCGCGTTCCGGCCTGACGCCGCTCAGCGACGATGCGTTTAAGCTCTCGCGCTGGAGCACGGCGGAAACGCTGGTGGTGCTCGATAAGCTCGGCGAAGCCCAACCGGCGCTGGCGACAAAATGGCAGCAAACCGGCGAAAATCGCTGGCGTCTCGAGCTGCGCCATGATGTGAAATTCCACGACGGCACGGCGCTGGATCCGGCTGCGGTCGTAAATTCCCTGACCGTTGCCGCCCGTGCAGCACCGAAGCCGCGCATTCTCGACGGCGTTAAGCTCACTGCCGTGGCTGACGGCGAACACGCGGTGATTGTCACCACGGCGCAGCCCGATCCTTTGCTGCCGCAGCGCCTCTCCAGCCCGCAGCTGGCGATTCTGTCGCAAAAAGCCTACAGCGCCAGCGGCGTGGTTGACCCGCGCCACACCGGTTCCGGCCCGTTTGAACTGGTTCAGGTGGACGGCACCAGCAGTGCCAGGCTCGAGCGATTTGACGGCTACTGGGGCGAAAAAGCCAAAGCCAGCGGCATCGACGTCAGTTTTGTGCCGGACGGCACGGCGCGTGGTGCGGCATTACGTACCGGGACAGCGGATATCGTCGAAGCCATCCCGGTTTCTCAGGCACCTTTGCTCGACCAACGCTTAATCCATGAAGTGCCGATGCCGCGCACCAACACGCTGTATCTCAACACGCGGCTCGGCGTGATGAAGGATCCGGCGTTGCGGGCGGCGGTGCGCGAGGCGATCAACCGTGAGCAACTGGTGGATAACGTTTATGAAAAACGCGCGGATGTGGCGCAAGGCCTGCTCGGTCCGGCGTTACCGTGGGCGGCGCAGTTACGCCAGCCGGTCGCTCATCCGGCGGCAGCGCGTAAACCGGCCGGGGAAACCATCACGCTGGCGACCTTCAGCGACCGCGCCGAACTGCCGGAAGTGGCGGTGTATCTGGCGCAACAGCTGACCGCCGCCGGGTTTAGCGTCAAGCAAGTGGTGCGCGAGTATTCGCAAATTGAAACCGATGCGCTGGCGGGTAAATTCGATGCCTTTATTTTATCCCGCGCGACGGTGCTGGATTCCGGCGATCCGGTGGCGTATCTCTACAGCGATTTCTCCTGCAAAGGGTCGTTCAATATCGCGCAACTTTGCCGCCCGGAAATTGATGAAGCGCTGCAACACGCCTCCGCCATTCCCGCCGGAGAAGCGCGCCGTCAGGCAATCATGCTGGCTGAAAATCAGATCCTCGCCACCGACGCCGCCATTCCGATGCTGCATGAGCGCGTGATCCAGGGCGAAGCGGCGGGCGTACGTGATGCGCTGCGTGACCCGCGCGAACGCACGCTGATCAACGCCGCCACCCAGCGCAATTCTCAGGCCGACTGATGAACGAATCGATGTATTGCCGGACCTGCGCGGGCGTCAGCCGGTTGCGCCAGCGCCCGCCGGACACGCTGGTGCCGCTGATTTCACGCCTGCTGACGCTGGCCGCCATTGTGGTGCTGATCGGCCTGCTGCCGTGGCTTTCCGGTACGGATCCGGCGTTGTCATTGCTGCGCGCACGTTCCGGTGAGCAGGAAGCAACGGCCGAAACGCTGAACGCTATCCGGCTGTCGCTCGGGCTAGATCAGGGGCCGTGGCACGCGCTGGCCCACTGGCTCGGCGGTTTGCTGCACGGCGATGCGGGCATTTCGTGGGTTTCAGGATTGCCGGTGTTGCCGGGCATGCTGCGGGCGACCGGTGTTTCGCTGACGTTAATGGCGTCGTCGGCGCTGGTGGCGCTGGTGCTTGCGTTGCTGTTGTGTGCCGGCACGTTACTGCGCGGATTACGCGGCCATACGCCGCGCCCGGCGGGCTTTTTCGCCGCCCTGCTGACCGCACTGCCGGAGTTTTTGCTGGCGTCGCTTTTGCTGATCACCGGCGCTGTCTGGCTGCAATTCTTCCCGCCTTACGGCTGGCTCGGCTGGCAGTACGCGATTTTGCCGTCGCTGGCGCTGGGGCTGCCTGCGGGCGGGTATCTGGGCAGGCTGTATTCCGATGCGCTGGCCGGAACCTTTAGCGAAAGCTGGCTGACCACCTGGAGCGTGCTGGGCATCTCACGTCGCCACACCGCGCTGGCGGTGATCGCCCGTTCGCTGCCGGGCGTTATGCCGCTAACCGGTCTGGTGCTGGTTTCGCTGACCGGCGGCGCCATCGCGGTGGAAAAGGTTTTTGCCATTCCCGGACTCGGGCGCGCCACGCTGGGCGCGGCGGCTGCCGGAGATTTACCGGCCTTGCAGACGGGCGTGCTGATCCTGCTGTTGCTGGCGTCGTTGACAGGAATGCTGGCAGGCGGCGGACGCCGTTTATTGCTGGGCCGTGCGCTGCAACTCGGCGCGGTGCCGGTTCCGGCGCAGACGGCTCAGCCGGAAAAACAGCGGGCGTGGATCCCGCTGCTGTGTCTGGGAATACTGCTGATGATGGTGCTCGCCGGTTTGCCACGTGACCCGCTGACGTCGGAATACCTGCGCTTACAACCGCCGTCGCTGGCGCTGCCTTTCGGGGCCGATGCGATGGGACGCGACCTGCTCGCCCGTGTCGCGCACGGCACGCTCAACACCTGTTTGCAGGCGCTGGCAGTGTCGCTGATTTGTCTCGCCGCCGGTCTGCTGATGGGTGCATTTCCCCGCGCGATGACCGGACCGATTGAAGTCACCAATGCGCTGCCGCCGGTGATTGCCGGATTAGTTGTCGCCGCCGTCAATGGCCCGACCGCCACCGGCGCGGCGATTGCCGTCACCGCCGTAAGCTGGGCACCGCTCGCGGCGCATACCGCTGCGCTGGTCAGCGAAATTCAGGCACGCCCGTACATGAAAATGCTGCCAGTCGTCGGCGTGGGCGCCATCCGCCGCACGGTGTTTTACGTACTGCCCGCGCTGTGTGGCCCGCTGCTGCGCCACGCGATGTTACGCTTACCGGGGATCGCGCTGGCGCTGGCGTCTCTCGGATTCCTCGGGCTGGGCGCACCGCCGCCGGTGCCGGAATGGGGGCGCGTGCTGGCGGAAGGTATGCCGTATATCGAGCGCGCGTGGTGGAGCGTTTTCGCCCCTGCCGCCGCACTGGCCGTGCTTTCCGTCATGGCCGTCACGCTCAGCGGTTTGCGGTGGAAAAAGCGTGCCACCGCACACTGAGCGTTATCTGAATCATTCGTTTCGCGCTAAGCTGTCGGCCTGAGTTTTTACCGGATGAATGGAAATGGAAGCGCGTAAACCGCTGGACGGAATGGCTACCAGCGTGATGGTAGGATTGTGTGTGATTTGGGGCGTGCAGCAGGTTGCGATCAAAAGCGCGGCGGCGGATATCACGCCGTTGTTGCAGGTCGCGCTGCGTTCGGGGATCGCCGGGCTGGCGGTGCTGATTCTGATGCTGGTGCGCCAGCGGAAAATCCCGTTCAGCCGTGAAACCCTGCGCCCCGGTTTGCTGGTCGGCCTGCTGTTTTCCATCGAATTTATGTTTGTCGCCGAAGGATTACGCTTCACCACAGCGGCGCACATGGCAGTGTTTCTGTATACCGCACCGATTTTTGCCGCGCTGGGGCTGCATTTTCTGGTGCCGGAAGAACGGCTGAGCGCGCTGCAATGGTCGGGCGTCGGTATCACGTTTATCGGCGTGATTGTGGCATTTTTGTTTGGCGGGCATACCGCCACCGCGCCACAGGCCAGCAATATGCTGCTCGGGGATTTCTTCGGCCTGCTGGCCGGCATGTTCTGGGGCATGACCACACTCGTCGTTCGCCGCAGTAAATTATCGTCTGGCAGCGCAACGATGACGTTGTTCTATCAGCTGGCAGGCGCGTTCGTGCTGCTCGGCGGGCTTGCATGGGTGACCGGACAAACGCATTTCCGCCTCAGCCCGGTTTCCGTCAGCAGCATGGTATTTCAGACCGTGGTCGTGACGTTTGGCAGCTATCTGGCGTGGTTCAGTCTGATGCGTCGTTATCAGGCGTCGCGTCTGGGGATCCTCTCGTTTATGACGCCGGTTTTCGGCATTATTGCGGGGGTGGT
Organism: Rahnella sp. BCC 1045; assembly: GCF_019049615.1. NCBI lineage: Bacteria > Pseudomonadati > Pseudomonadota > Gammaproteobacteria > Enterobacterales > Yersiniaceae > Rahnella > Rahnella sp. BCC 1045. Next base: position 50,323 of record NZ_JAFMOZ010000119.1, read on the forward strand.
ATTTTTGCATGAACCGCTGAAAATCAACTTTATCGCCGGTGCGTTGCTGATCCTGCTGGGAATACTGACGGTGAGTGCCGAAGGAATGTTGGGCCAATGGATAGCAAAAAAGCGTCTGGGGAAATTGCGTTAATGCCTGATTACAAAGAAAATTAATACTGTTCATTAAGCACGCGGCACGAAGGAGCTACTCTGCAACCGGTCCCCGCGGTTACAAAAAAATGGAGTTTACGCGCCCTTTGCCCTTCAAAGAGCGAACCGGACGGGATGATTAACGGGGTGTGCCTGAGCTGAAAAAACAGCCCGGTATGAATGAATCCAACCCGCAAATTCAGGGCACCATTCTGTTCAGGGAAAATGACCTAAACCAGCCGCAGGCGCTCAGCTTTCTGAAAAGCCGCCGGGGCCACGCGGGCTGAGGCAACAGGAACGCGACCGGTCAGGCGGTCGCTTTTTCAAAATCTTCTTTTGTCAGACGCATCGACGTAATCGGCATACCGTAAAAATCTGTGGTCGGGCCTGTAATGACGCCGCCCAGATCCGTGATGATTTTTACCGTAGAATCCCGGGCATCGAGCAGGACTTTATCCGTTTTCGCCAGCATTTCCGCGAGGGATACCCGCGCCAGCTGCTTACCGATGCCCATGCCGCGATAACCCGGATTTACCGCAAATCGTCCCCAGTGCCAGTGATTATTTTCATGCCAGCCGGCCACGGTGCCCAGAACATATTCCCCCGAGCGGACTATCCAGCATTGACTTTTCAGGTGCGGAGGCAATGAAATCAGCTCTGCGGGAATATTCTGTTCCTGCGCAAAGGTCTCAGATAACAGTTTCGTCACTTCAGGCTGGTAATTACTGCGCATTATTTCAATTTGTATTCTTTGCGGATGACGCGCGGCATTACGCCGGAAAGCATTCATTCTCAGCGCCCGTAATCCGTTAATGACCGCCTGCGCATCCTGCAATTCCATCTGATTATCAATAAATGAAAATTCATTATCCGCGGCATCATCTGCTGTCGCTAAACTCTGCGCCCCCGCCACCGTCAGCTGAAAATTTTTCTGCCGTTTGTCTTTGATGCCAGAGACCGGTTCAACGTAATTTTTCCCAACCAGCACGCTCAGCGTCCGGCTCAGCGACGCCTTATCCATGCTCAGTTGCAGGCACAACTCAGCAAAAGACGTCACGCCATTCTTTGACAGATAGGTCAGCAGATGCGCCTGCGTGAGGGATAGACCCGAGCGAAAACAGTTTTTATCCAGCAGCCCGAGCTCCCTGACCAGATAGCGGAGCTCGGTGCGAATGGTATGAATGGCCGACATCATTAACCCTGATAGTTGATAGTATCAATGATAATGAGTGAGCCGGCGTCTTTTTGTCAAACTCAGATCAGGATTTTCTTTCCCATTGATCAAAAGCACTCCGCTCAGTTCCTGCGGCAGAAAACGCCTTATTTACTCAGGGAGCAAATCCATGAGACTTCTCACGCCCAGTTTAGAAAGACCATTTTTCCGGTGAGAATAAATGGTCTTTATCGATATTTTCATCACACTTTTAATCGATCTCACCGATATCCCTTTCAGCGTATACAGCAATATCACCCGCTCGCGCTCAGTGATTTTGTCGAACATGCTGTGACGATGTTTTATTTCATCAAGGTTTATCATCGTTAAAATATCGACGGCGGTTGCATTGCTTTTTATCACGGCTGACGGCAGATAGTGATATAAAGCCCGGTTGGTTTTATTTTCTGTTACCAATAATTTCGCCAGGAAATTTTTCAGATACAGTAAAACCATCAGATTAAGGGACAGGCATTCAGAGGCAATAATAAAAACATCCTCACTTCCCGGAACCTTACCCTTTAAAAATGAGAAAATATTGTCCGAGTGAAGGTGTATATATTCATCCCCGATGCGCTGGCGCATAATGCTTTTCAGTCCGGTGAAGAAAAAAACATCATCCGTAATAATATAAATACACATGGTCCCCTCTTAATCATCCCTGGGAAATAGTTATCCGACAGTGCCGGACCGTAAATGAATGCGGTTAACTTTTCATTCAGAATTAGCGGCGCTTTTTCACTTTAACTGCCTGCGCCGGATCACTCATCACGCGCACATCAACAAAATACTCTTTGCCCAGGATCTTGCCGTTGCCCAGCCATTCCACGCCACGATAGGTTAATACCGGGCCCTGCGGGGTCTGGCTCAGTTCGTGACCCACGCTGTCGGTAACGTCATAACTTTTGGCGTCAATGCTGACTGGCGTAAAAACCTGCTGGCCGGACAGGTAGATATCCCTGACCGACTGTAAATATTGCGGGGCATAACTTGCGACAATACGCACCACGCTATTTTGCTGGTCTGCCCAGCTCAGATTATTCCCTTTGCTGAGGTTACCGGCGATCACCGCATACATTTGCGCGGTGGCCTGCGAAATAGCCATCCTCAGACGCATCTCCTGTGCAAATTTCTCAGGATTCAGTGTGATCTTTTCTTTATTTTTATCTTGCCCGTCTTTTACCACATCAAATAAGACGCTGTTATTCACCGGGGTGAAAAGTGAAGTGGCAATAAATGCCGCGCAGGCGGTGCTTTGCATGGCGACATTTTTATTCACTAACAATGAAAGCGCACTGCCTGATGCGGGTATATTTTCCACTTCAACGTTATTTTGCTTCAGGACGTCATTGACCTGTTGCTGGTTTTTGGTGCCGCGCGCCAGATCACACACCAGTTGCATGACCGCATCGTTGCGCTGCCCTTTTACCGTCGGCGTGGCAGCGATTAAAGCATCCGTGATAAGGCTGTAAGCCGGGACACTGATGGATTTCACATTCAGGTCTGCCGGTGCCGAAATAGCCTGACAACTGATCAGACCGATAAGACCGCCCAGGGCGGTCCTGATGAAAGTGGAAGATATACGCATGGCAATGGGCTCTTAGCGGGCGTTAACGACGTCAACCACCATCCGGCGGTTTGGCGCCAGACAATCGATAACCGTCGGGGATTTGCTGCCGTCACACCGGACGCGCGGTTCACTGTCGCCTAAACCGCGGGTGACGATATGGCTTGCAGGAATGCCTCCGGCCACCAGCAACTGTTTGACCGAGTCTGCGCGGGCCTGAGACAGGCGCAGGTTGTCTGCCGGTTTACCGATACGGTCGGTATAAGCGGAGACCACCACGTTGCGGTCGCCAGGATCGGCGGCTTTCAGCCCTTGCGCCATCTTCTGCACCTGAGAAACGCCTGCCGGGCTCAGCGAAGCACTGCCAAATGCGAACAGGCTTTCTGCGGTGAATTCCTGATGCGCGACCGAAGCCGGTAACGCAGGTACTGCTTTTTTCGCATTCAGCAGGGACAGACAGTTTTCCGGCAGGATGTAGAAGCTCTGCGCTTTCATATGGCTGTCGAATAACACTTTGTACTGACAGGTCAGCACGCTGTTATCGGCTTTGGTGAAGTGGAATATGTAGTTCCACTCTTTCACACGGAATGTGCCTTCATAAAAGTGCGGCGTACCGATCAGCTCATACAGCTGTGCTTTGGTATCCCCTTTGCGAACCTGCTTCAGGTTATCGATATTGACGAAACTGCCTTCGGTTCTCACGGCAGATGCCATGTCCGGGAAGACCGGTTTGTCCGTCATGCCCTGTGAGTCGACGTTGCTGACCGAATGTGTGCAACCGGCAAGTAGCAACACACCGCCCATTACCGCTGCCAGACCCGCTTGTTTTTTGTTCATTTACATCATCCTGTTACTGCAAAATGGGTGGAATTCCCCCGGCTTCATGCCGGGGGCATAACGCTGTAGATCAATAATGTGCCGGGATTACCACTGGTAACCCACGCCGACGGCGGCACCCGCATCACCCTGACTGTTGGTGGTCCCGGACAGTTTGGCTACCCACTTACCGTTATCGGAGATAGCAGACACGCCCAGCGCAACCGCTGACTGGTTCTGGTAAGTGCCCCCGCCCATGCTGACCATGCTGGCGCCCGGCGCATAAGGTTGTGGCAGACTCGCCATCGCCATCGCACCCGCAATACCGGCACTCAGCTTGTCTTTGTTGCCATCAACCAGATTTTTCAGGTCACCGAATTTGTTATCGGTGTACTGATTGGCATCAGCAATGCCTGATTTCAGCTGGTTAACGTTCACGGCGTCGGTTCCGCTGGTGCCTGCTGCAACGTTCGTCACCTGACGTTCATTACCCGCAGAGCCCACCGACACGCTGTTCGCCCGGTCAGCCACTGAGTTCGCACCCAGGGCCACAGCGTTAGTCGCGGAAGCGACGGAGTTAGCACCCAGCGCCACGCTGTTATCACCCGATGCCACGGCACCCGCGCCACCGGCGGTTGAATCTTTACCGGTTGGTTTTGGCTTAGGCAGATTGCTGGTGTTGTTGACCTGGAACATACCGTCGGTGCCGTTGGAGATGTTCGTCACCTGAGTTGACACCACTTCCAGCTGTGCATAGTTCACCGCATCGCTGTCCTGAGTACCGGCCGCCACATTAGTGATCGTGGTTGGCCCGCCGCCCAGCGTGATCTTGTTGTAGTTGGTGGTCCCGTCTGTATTGACGTCATATTTGACTGATCGCTGGTCAATATTGGTGATGTCGCTGTTGATGTTGTTCACCGCATCCGCGACGGCATACAGCTGGGAACCGTTCACCGCATCGGTGCTGGTGGCCGTGACCTGACCCGCCGCGACGTTGGTGATCGTACGTTCTGCACCGGCACCGCCGACGCTGACCGTACCCACAGGAGCAGAACCCGCGAAGGCGTAATTTTTGCCCTGAAGGGTGATCCCGCTGGTGCCGACGGCAGCCTGCGTTTTCGCCCCATCGCCCAGCGCCACGCTGCTTGCTGTGGAGGCGTCTGCGCCGTTACCGATAGCGATAGCATTCATCGCGCTGGCGGTGGCACTCTGACCAATTGCCACGGCGTCAGCGCCCGTTGCGGCAGAATCCGCGCCGGAAGAGTTTGCGTGGAAGTATTTGGTCCCGTTGCTGTAAACGTTATTGATGTTGTTGTTGGTTTCCGTCAGCTGAGAGAAGTTAACCGCATCACTCGGTGCAGAACCGTCTGCCACGTTGGTGATTTTCGTGCCGCCGGTATGCGTTGTGCTGTTGTAGGTATCCCCGCCCATCGTGACGCTGTTGTAATTCACCGTGCCGTCAACGTGGGTGTCATATTTCACCGCATGGTTATCCAGATCGGTGAAGCTGATATCCAGACTGTCGATAGCCTGATTGGTGGCAAACAATTGTGAACCGTTCACGCCGTCGGTGCTGTCTGCACTCAGACGACCCGCCGCCACGTTAGTCAGCGTACGTTCGGCGCCTTTGCTGCCGATGCTGACCGTACCCACCGGTGCGGCACCTGCGAAGGCATAATCGTTACCGCGAATAGTGGTGCCTGCCGTGCCGACAGCGGCGAGTGTGGTCGCGCCGTCGCCCAGCGCAACGCTGCGTGCCACATCCGCCACCGCACCCATACCGATCGCCACTGCATCAATGCCCGTCGCGGAAGAATCCGTACCGGTTGAGTTGGCGTGGAAGTACTTTGTGCCGGTGGCATAGATGTTGTTAACCTGGTCACCCAGATTGGTCACATTGTTGTTGGTGGTGGTCAGCTGAGAGAAGTTCACCGCGTCGCTTGGGTCAGACCCGTCTGCCACGTTGGTGATTTTCGTGCCGCCGGTGTGCGTACTGTTGTCGTAGGTATCGCCGCCCAGCGTGATGCTGTTGTAGTTCACCGTGCCGTCGACATATTTGTCGTATTTCACCGTGCCTGCATCCAGATTGGTCACGCTGCTGGTCACGGTATTGAGCGCCGTATTGGTGGCGAACAACTGTGAACCGTTCACGCCGTCGGTGCTGTCTGCGCTCAGGCGGCCGGCTGCCAGATTGGTCAGCGTACGTTCTGAACCTGCACTACCCATACTGACCGTGCCCACCGGCGCCGTGCCGGCAAACGCGTAATCAACACCAAGGAGTTTGGTGCCTGCCGTGCCGACAGCGGCCAGCGTGGTCGCGCCGTCGCCCAGCGCAACGCTGCGTGCCACATCCGCCACCGCACCCATACCGATCGCCACTGCATCAATGCCCGTCGCGGAAGAATCCGTACCGGTTGAGTTGGCATGGAAGTACTTCGTGCCGGTGGCATAGATGTTGTTAACCTGGTCACCCAGATTGGTCACGTTGTTGTTGGTGGTGGTCAGCTGCGAGAAGTTCACCGCGTCGCTTGGGTCAGACCCGTCTGCCACGTTGGTGATTTTCGTGCCGCCGGTGTGCGTACTGTTGTCGTAGGTATCGCCGCCCAGCGTGATGCTGTTGTAGTTCACCGTGCCATCGACATATTTGTCGTATTTCACCGTGCCTGCATCCAGATTGGTCACGCTGCTGGTCACGGTATTGAGCGCCATATTGGTGGCGAACAACTGTGAACCGTTCACGCCGTCGGTGCTGTCTGCGCTCAGGCGTCCGGCTGCCAGATTGGTCAGCGTACGTTCTGAACCTGCACTACCCATACTGACCGTACCTACCGGCGCCGTGCCGGCAAACGCGTAATCAACACCAAGGAGTTTGGTGCCTGCCGTGCCGACAGCGGCGAGTGTGGTCGCGCCGTCACCCAGCGCAACGCTGCGTGCCACATCCGCCACCGCACCCATACCGATCGCCACTGCATCAATGCCCGTCGCGGAAGAATCCGTGCCGGTTGAATTGGCGTGGAAGTACTTCGTGCCGGTGGCATAGATGTTGTTAACCTGGTCACCCAGATTGGTCACGTTGTTGTTGGTGGTGGTCAGCTGCGAGAAGTTCACCACGTCGCTTGGGTCAGACCCGTCTGCCACGTTGGTGATTTTCGTGCCGCCGGTGTGTGTGGTGGTGTTGTACGTGGTGCCACCCAGGGTGACGTTGTTGTAGTTAACCGTGCCGTCCGGGTTGGTGTCGTAATGCACGCTGCTGTCAGAGACAGACTGAAGCTGACGTACGTTGACAGCATCGGTGGCTTGTGTGCCGCCAGCGACATTCGTTATCTGACGCTCCGCACCGGCCGCACCCACTGATACAGCACCCTGAGTTGAAGCTACTGCCGTTTTGCTGAAGAGCTCTTTCGCGCCATTCATACCGGTACGATCAGCGATCGCGCCAGCACCAAGTGCTACGCCATAATTAGCGATCGCTTGTGAATTACGACCAATAGAAGAGGTAGACAACCCAGAAGCCACTGCATTATAACCCACAGCAACAGCCCCGGTGGTGGTGACAGTGCCCGCTTTCGCGCCACTTCCTATGGCCACACTCTGGTTATAAGTTTTGGAATTGGCCCCAATAGCAAGTGCATCATCAGCTATCGTGCTTGAGTGATCCCCCATAGCAATTGAATTCACGCCATGAGCTGTAGATGAACTCCCTATGGCAATAGAACCGGTGTCGAGGAACCCGACCAATGCTTTATTACCTAACGCGATGGCATTTGTGGAGTTCACGTTGGCGCCATTACCAATGGCGATTGCGCTATCCGCGCTGTCAAGAGGACTTGTATTTGTTGCCTGAGCACCTTGCCCCATCGCAATAGATGACGAGCTGCTGGCGACAGAACCCATACCGATCGCCACCGCATCAGCCCCCGTCGCAGACGAATCCGTCCCTGTCGAGTTGGCGTGGAAGTATTTCGTGCCGGTGGCATAGATGTTGTTGATGTTGTTATTGGTCGTGGTCAGCTGCGAGAAGTTCACCGCGTCGCTCGGATTTGACCCGTCCGCCACGTTGGTGATTTTCGTCCCGCCGGTGTGCGTGGTGCTGTTATACGTCGTGCCACCCAGCGTCATGCTGTTGTAGTTGACCGTGCCGTCGCCGTTCTTGTCGTACTGCACGGATTCGTCAGCAAGAGATTTCAGTTGTGAGACGTTGACCGCATCAGTCAGCGCAGCACCTGCCGCCAGATTGGTAATCCGGCGTTCGCTTCCGGCGGAACCAATCGAGACTTCCCCGGAGGCACTCCCTTTCATATCAGCGGCATTAGCGCCTTTAGGCACGTAGGCAGCCTGTCCGAGATTCGCGGTTGTGGTAGTTGCGTACCCGATGGCAACGCTGTTATTAGCACTGGCGGTCGCAGAAGTACCCAGAGCGACGGAAGTCACGCCGGTAGCTGAAGCCCTGGTGCCTAACGCCATTGCACCACTCCCCGAAACTAAGGAAGCCGCCCCCAAGGCAATCGCTGAATTACCAGTGACACTAGCGGCTCCGCCAATCGCAATACTCGACATCCCCGTTGTATTGGCAGAATCACCAATCACGACCTGTCTGGCATTGACTGGATTTGACGTGTAGTTTGCCGAAGATTGGTTGCCGATAACAACGCTGTTACCTGCTGCCGTTGCCGATGCGCCATTACCCATGGCAATCGCGTTGGCCGATGTGGCATCTGCAACCGCGTTTACCCCCACGGCAATTGCATCTGCACCCAGCGCTTTAGAATCCGTCCCGGTCGAGTTAGCGTGGAAGTATTTCGTGCCGGTGGCATAGATGTTGTTGATGTTGTTATTGGTCGTGGTCAGCTGCGAGAAGTTCACCGCGTCGCTTGGGTCAGACCCGTCCGCCACGTTGGTGATTTTCGTCCCGCCGGTATGCGTGGTGCTGTTGTACGTCGTGCCACCCAGGGTGACGTTGTTGTAGTTAACCGTGCCGTCCGGGTTGGTGTCGTAATGCACGCTGCCGTCAGAAACAGATTGAAGCTGACGCACGTTGACGGCATCCGTCGCTTGCGTACCACCGGCAACGTTAGTGATCTGGCGTTCTGAGCCCGCATTACCCACGGAAACCGCACCCTGAGTTGAAGCCACCGCCGTATTGCTGAACTTCTCTTTTGCACCGCTCATCCCGACACGGCTGGCAACCGCGGACTGACCCAGCGCCACGCTCCCCGCAACGGAGGCGACGGCGTTATTGCCGACTGCCATTGCATTCGCAGCAGAAGCGGCAGAAGACGCACCGACGGCAAACGCTGCTGCACCGCTGGCGTTAGCGTTATACCCTACTGCGGTAGACGTCCCGCCGGTCGCCGAGCTGCCGTTACCTAAAGCCGTATCGTTGGTGACCGTTGCAGAACCACTCACCCCGGCGACAGCGTTGCCGCCCATTGCCAGAGATCCGCTGTTGTACGCCTGCACGTTATTACCGATAGCGACGCCGGACTGGCCCTGCGCAGAGGCAGACTGACCAATCGCGGTAGACTGATTCCCGGCGGCATTGACGCCAGCGGAGTAGGCATGCCCCCCGATAGCAATCGCATCTGTACCTGTTGCAGACGCACTGTCACCAATCGCAGTCTGGGAACCCGCGCCGGTGGCCACGGCTTTGGTGCCGATCGCAATCGGAGAGCTACCCGCCGCTGACGTTGAGGTCGCCGTGGCACGCTGGCCGATAGCAATACCCTGAGTTATCCCGCCTGCGGCGTTATTCGCCGTGGCATAAGCGCCGATAGCCACAGGCGCATTAGAACCATTCGCCCCCGGAGTTACAGAGCCCACGGCGGTCGCGTTACCGCCAATAGCGACAGCGCCTTCCGCTCCCAGTGCAGGGTTAACCGGATTTGAGTTAGCCACCGCACCATAACCCATTGCCACATCACGCCCGTTCACGGCCTGAGAAGTGGCCCCGAAGCTCAGGGAGTAATTCCCTGCGGAGCTGGCACTGTTACCTAAAGCAAGGGAGCCGGTACCCACTGAAGAGGCCAGATTGCCCATTGCCAGTGAGGAGTCACCCGTTGCCGTGGTATTCGACCCCATCGCCAGTGAGTTGGCGCCTGCGGAGTTGGCATACCAGCCAATTGCCGTACCGGTGGCACCGGTCACGGTAGAACCGCCACCAATCGCCGTGGTATGGTCCGGAACGGCTTTCGCCATATCACCAATCGCCACAGAACTGTAGCCATTTACGACCGCACTACGACCAATAGCCGTGGCGTTGGTATTCGTCGCCGTCGCATTAGAACCAAAGGCGATCGCGCCATCATCAGACGCCGCAGATAACGAGCCGATAGCCATCGCACCGTTGCCCCCGCTGGCTTTTGCCCCCTGACCAATTGCGATGCCATTCACAATCGTGGCACTGGCCGAATGGCCAAGTGCCACGCTGTCTGCTCCGGTTGCCGTGGCTGACTGACCAATCGCCGTGGCTGAAGAACCGGTGGCTGACGCGGTAGGTCCGATTGCCGTTGCGTTGCCTGACGCCGTGGCAGCGCCACCGTTGATTGAGGTGTTACTTGCAATGTTGTTATCTAATGCGGCACTGCTGGTGCCCGCGCCTGCCACCCAGGCGTCAGCCGGGAAGGCGATAAGTGCTGCGGCCACAAAGCCAGACAACCCACCCACGCGTTTTGCGATACGCAGGGAGCTGCTGCCTTTTCCTCTTGCTCCCGCAAATTCACCCGCAACAACCCAGGCTTTATGTGTAGAGCTCCATACTAAACGGTATATCTTGTTCATCTATATTCTCCTCCTGGCTCCATGCCAGGATTAAGTTAAAGCTTGTGGTTTGTGGCCAGCAGGGTTGCTGTGGCCTTATCGATCAAAGGTTTTTCCAGTGAGGTGCGGTTCAAAGCGTTCTTTTCGCGCTCGTATAATTTCTGAGCGGCGTTATTGTTGTGTGCGACGTACTGCAAATATCCGCCGGTGAAGAAAGTGGCTTCGGTGACTGCGTCCCCTTTTGCAAGCGGGCTGGTTTCAGGCATCGATTTCACGGCAGAGAAAATGGCGTCCGGACTGCCTTTACCGGCATACAATCTGGCAATCGCCTGATAGCGTGGATAAGTGAAGTGGTATTTCGCCGTGTCTTTGGTCAGCTGCTTTTGTAATGCGGTAGAAGACCCTGTCCAGGTGCGGGCGGTCAGCCATAACTGCCACAGGCTGGCGTATTGGGCTTCCTGCGTATTCTTGCCGTCGGCGAGATGGCGAAATGCCGTTTTTGATTCGTCGAACCGGTTAAGAACGGCCAGATTGATGGCTGAAGGCGTCGCAACCTGACCGGCGAATTCAGTACCCAGCAGCAGGTCATAGCCCTGACGGGCTGCCTGCGGATTGCCATTCAGATCATTGGCTACCGCGTCATTAAAAACAGTTGAATAAGCCAAATGGCGGGCCGCAGGATCCCCGGCGACCTCTGTCTGCTCATGCACGCCGGTTTTCACCTGCGTATCGGCAGCGGCAACCTGGCTGAACGTCAATAACGAACTCAGCATCAGCAAAGGCAATAATGCTGAGGTGGAAATAGCGCGGGCCGCAGATATAAGCGGATTACGCAAATAAATTCCGTATGTCATATTTTTCATAAAAAACTCACAGTAGATGAATGGGTAATTCAACTTTTATTTAAAAATCATTAAGCAGGTAACCGCGGCTTGCAAAAAAAGCGCCGATACTAATATTCAGACGTAGAGCGGCCCTCAGCCGTTATATAAAATATAAGGCATTTATCTAAGATGTTATTAATGCTGCCAATATGTTACACAAGCAAAGATGAATACTCCTCTGCTCTGATGATTCATGTATATTAATTTCGTAGAAAATTAATTTAAATATTCACCAAATGAATGAAAAGTTGTACTGAAACTATTTAACATGCTCACAATAGAGCGGCGTTATTTCAGGATAATTAATTGTGTAACCCGCTCCTTTGGCACTCTGGATGAAATCTTCAGGAAGCCCCACCATCGCGAGTTTCTTGTTAAGCTTATTAAGTACCTGCCACAGACGTTGCGTCGATGGGCTCAGATTATTTTCTTCCCAAATTTTGCTCAGGAGTTCATCTTTGGTTACTTTTTGCGACCGGCCATGGCTCAGCAGATAAAGGAAAAGTTGCATCATGGTGTCGTTAAAAAAGACCGAACCAAACATCAGGTTTCGCTCTGTACAGTCAACAGAAAAGCGATAAAGCCTTTTGCTGCCTATATCAAAGTGAATGTCTTTACCAATTAAAAAACCGTACAGTTTATAATCCATTTACTTTACCCGTTAGTCGAAACAACCAACCAAGGCTGTCATCCATGTATTTAGCAAAAATATATTACCCATAGAATTAATGTGGCTGATTATATGTTTCCACTACGATCTTACAATACACTTCAGGGTATCTCTGATGAGTCACCCGGCCTGACATGCTCTTGCTGATTATTCCGTTTAAAATGAATTAGCCAGAGTTATTCACTATGAATGGAGAATTCAGTGGCGTTAAAAATCAACAACCCACCATCCCGAAAAACTCACTTTAAAAAACCAAAAAAATGCTCACATGAAGAGTTTTATGCTACTTTCCTGCCTAAGGTAATGTTTCCTTTGTGGTATATATTAGGATTTCTCGCACTACTTTTCTAAACCCTCCACTTTCTACTCCTCATATCTGCGCTTACTCCCAAATGGGTAATGGCCGTTCAGCGGCAAATTTTTATGACCATCAGTACAAGCCACGCAGGGGAACATACTTTCACCGTGGCGCTGAGACACAAACTAAGGTCGAACGTACCGGGAGGGAAGTGAAGTCTTTTGAATTATGTTTAATAAGAAAGGGGAAAGAAGAAAAGGAAGGATATGCTACGGGCGTATACACATAAAAAAACAATCTCAATGCACTGATTTTTAAGCATATAACTCTTAATTAGATTTTTTCTGACCCGGGTTCCTGTTACCCCGGCGCAGATCCTCAGGTGGTATACACTTTAAGAAATCCTCAAGGGGAACAGATACCAATATGACCCTCAAATACCTTATCAGCGATCAGGTGATCTTTGATTCTGACGCCCATCACTTGATCTCACTGACATCGGACACCGTTAAAGTCACGTTGCATACCCCGGCAAGCCAGTGTTTGTTACTACTGCTGCAAAACCAGGGTGAAGTACTCACTCAGAAATTTCTTTTTGAAAATATCTGGGGCAAAAACGGAGCATTTGTCAGTGCCAATACGCTCTATCAGAATATTGCCATTGTCCGTAAAGGCCTGAAATCAGCTGGCATCGGGGACGATATTGTTCAAACCATACCCAAAACGGGAATTAAATTTACCGGTCATGCGACGCTTTATTTCGCGAAAGAAACAGACCCACAGGAAATGCGTGAAGCGTCTCCCCCTGTTCAGTCCCTTCCGGGTGAGGTTTATTCACCACAGAATGTCGATGTTGAAAACTCCGCTACAGAACAAAATTTACCCGCCTCTGATCGGCAACCCGAAACCTTCTCTGCTCCCGACTCCGCATTGCCGCAAAAAACCGGCCATCAGAGAATTTCCCCTCTTTATTTTTATCTGACAGCATTCGTATTTTGTGGACTGAGTCTGATGACCTATCTGCAGCTCAAGCCTGAAGGTTCCTTTTTTTCTGATTATCATCTGATTGGCAAAGTAAATGGCTGCATGCTTACCTCCTCTTACTATGATAAAGACGTCGCTATAAAGGAATTTTCAGCGCTTTTCCAACACGGAGGGATCACCTGTACAGACAAAACGTATGCTTACATCACCCTCAACCGGCTCCCTGAAGGAACAGCTTTATTAATGTGCGATAAGCCTGCAGAGAAAATTAACGCACAGTGCCTGAGCTATATATATCTGGAAAAAAATGATGATAAATAATAAGCATGTGTGGATTTACCCTCTGCTCGCTTTTTTTGCTCTTTCCCCTCTGTTCGTTTTGGGTTATCTGGATCACCAGAAGAATAATTTTTCTTGTCAGTCAGAAATCGTGATATCGAAGGGCAACTCTGTTTACTCGGCACTGATGTACTACCATTTTGATAACGGGAACGGCATCGTTGAAACATCCGGTTATTTTAAAAAAGAGGGTGCCGCAATTACCAAAATCAATAAAAGGATCGCCTTCCGGTATTGGGTCAATGATGACACGCTGACAATGGTTTCTTCCTATCTGCATAATGATAATGTCACGGACGCATCACTCAACGCGCTGACGCCCGATTTTTTCCTTTATAGCGATCGGGGAGTGACATATCAGTTAGCCAAAGAAAACAAATCTACCTACCTTTTTATCCAGAGTGATACCCCGCTATTTTCCTGTGTTATCAACCCTGTTAAACACCCCGGATAATTTTGCCGCTGTATGAAGACGTCGGTTACCCGCGTTTCGGCGCGAGAACCCCTTTTCCTTCACGCAAAAAACACCTCTTGTCTGCACATGGCATGATGAAATTCTTCTCCCCTCGCAATTTCTGAAAACTGGACAAATAACACTTCAATTCAGAACGTTTATGAGTAAACTCGCACAATGATAATTTGACTTAAGTCAGGGTAGGACCTCGGTTTCAAAGGGACAAGACATCGTGCAATGGATAATGGCACCGCGATGACCTGAAGCAGACACAGGCTGTATTCAGGTTATGCGTTTGGATAAAGGGAATTAAGCAATGAGCATTCAGGATTACATTCTTGCAGGCAGTAAATTACCGATCCACAACCACTACCAGTTAAAACTTAAACGGCTGGAATCTCAGCTGCCGGGCGTCGATATTTCGGTGCTCAAGTTCAGCGGCAGCGAGGCCATCAGCGATATCCTGCGCTATGAGATTGAGTTCACCAGCGCGGTGAAAGACATTCCGGCTCAGCACATCATCAACTATTCCGCGCTGTTCCTGATGTATCCCGACGGTAAACCGTGGGAGTCCGTTAAACCGCGTATTATTCCCGGCGTCATCACCCGGTTCCGGCAGTGCAGCACCTCCGCCGATGAGACCCGCTACGTCGCCACGCTGGAACACCGCGTCACCCGGTTAAATCAGGGCAGCAACAACGCGATTTACCAGAACGACAGCGTCATCAGCATGACCGAAAACACCTTCCTGCGTTACAACATGGACCGGCTGGATTTTCGGTTTGCGCTCAATGATCAGTATCCGCTGAAAAAATTCATGATGCAGTTCGGCGAAAGTGAATATACGCACATTGCGCGACGCCTGGCCGACAGCGGCATCTCGTACTTCTTCGAATATGACGAAGAGAACAACTGCGACGTCATGGTGCTGGCTGACCATTCTTACGCCTGGCCGGAGCCGGTCGCTATCCCGTTCCGCAACCCGGCGGGCATGTTCGACGGCGGGCTGGAATCGGTCTGGGAGATGTCGGTCAGCCGTAAATCTATACCGAAGTCTGTCACGGTTAACGACGACTATTACCCCGCCGCGCAGAGCGATATGACCGGCACGACGGAGACCAGTCCGGATTACCCTGCGCTGGTTGCCGAAGATTACCGCTGGGGTGAGTACTATCCTGAGCCGGGCAAGGAATACAGCAGCGAACCCGGTCAGGGCATGTGGTACGCCAGACGCCGTCAGGAACGTTACCTCAGCGAACAAATCACGTTCGAGGGCAAATCTAACTGCATGACGCTGCGTCCGGGGATGGTCATCACCACGCCCGGCAAAGACTGGCCGGAAGCGCCGGACGGCCTGCTGATTGTCTCCACTGAGTCTAAAAACGTCGCCCGCGATACGGCGTATTTTGTCACCTTCACCGCCGTTCCGCGTAATACCCGGCATCCGTACCGCCCTGCCTTGCTGCCGTGGCCGACCGTCACCGGCACGCTGCCAGCACGTATTTCCAGCGCGCATCCGGACGAACCTTACGCGCACATCAACGCCGACGGTTTGTACCGCGCCCAGTTTGGCTTCGACCGCACCGAATGGCAGAAAGGCTTCGAGAGCTGCTGGCTGCGCCTGGCCAAACCGTATTCCGGTGATACCTACGGCTTCCATATGCCGCTGCTGGATTCCACCGGCGTGGCGATTGCGTTTGAGAACGGCGACGTTGACCGCCCTTATATCGCCTGTGCGCTGCATGATTCAACGCACCCGGATCATGTGGCGTTACCGAACTACAAGCGGAACGTCATACGCACTCCGGCAAATAACAAGCTTCGCCTGGACGATACGCGCGGGAAAGAGCACATCAAGCTTTCGACACCGGCCAGCGGTAAAAGCCAGCTGAACCTCGGTGCGCTGGTCGATGACAAGCGCAAAGACCGTGGCCACGGTGCCGAGCTGCGTACCGACGACTGGGTGGCCGTTCGCGGTGGTAAGGGGGTGTTTATTTCCGCCGATGTGCAGGCTTCCGCCGCAGGTCAGCAACTGGACATGCAACAGGCCAAAGCACTTCTTTCCAGTGCGATGGTGGAAATGCAGAGCCTGTCGGCCAGCGCGCAACAGGCGCAGGCATTAGCCGCTGATATTGACCGTCAACAAACCTTGCTTCAGCAGAAACTCGACAAACTTCAGCAAGCCGTTTTACTTTTAAGCGCCCCAAAAGGCGTCGGTATTGTCAGCGGGGACAGCATGCAACTGTACGCGCAAGACAGCCTGACGCTGACCGCCGGTAAACAGGTGGATATCGGCGCGACGAAGAAATTCACGGTGGCAGCCGGAGAACAAATCAGCCTCTACAGCCGTCAGGGAACCAAAATGTTTGCCGCCAAAGGTGACATCGACGTTCAGGCGCAGGGCGGGAAATTCACCACCTGGTCAACGGACGATACGCATATTGCCAGCGGAAAAAAGATGACGGTGACAGCACAGGACGAGCTGGTTCTGATCTGCGGCGGCGCCTACATCAAGCTGAAAGGCGGGAACGTTGAGATTGGCGGGCCGGGGAAACTCTTGGTGAAAAATGGCGGCATCGTCAAACAAGGCGCAGCGAGCATGCAGAGTGCGATGAAATCATTTGAGCCGGAGCAGTTTAATGAGGGGTTTGTGGTTACTCATCCGCTCAACGGCAAGCCACTGGCTTCTCAGAAATATAAAATCACACTGGATGATGGGCAGGTCATTGAAGGACTGACCGATGAAAAAGGCATGACCTCTCACTAAATCACAAGCCGCGCAGGATATGGTCATTTCGTTACTGGATGGCGAATAACTACAAGGACAGAATATGAAAAAGCTAACTTTACTCGCAGCTACATTAATATTTTCACTGACCAGCCTTAATGGCTGTGCCGTGACACCCCCTCCGGTGCAAACATCCACGCAGCCAGAAAAGCTGGCAGTACAACCCATCCATAACCCACCACAGGTGATTTATCGTATCGATAAAAATCGCTATCTCACTCTGGAGGATTATTCGAACTGCGATGATGGTTCGATTTATTATCATAACGATAACAAGAAGATAAAAACTAAACTCTGGTTCCTTTCTAAGGGAACCATGAACTATAAGGGCAAGTTTATCTGGGCAGCGAAAAACGACGATATGCTGGCGATTCCATTGGTGAGCGGTGATAACGCACCTTGTGGTGACCCATTAAGAGGCTGTTCTTACAGCATACTATCGGCCAGTCATGATGGCGGAAAAAATTTTAATGATATTACATTTGATGCAAGTAACAGCTCCGGTTCGAAAGAATACACAATCGTTGTGACTGATGATGCCATCTACATCAAAAGTGACCGATATCCTGCGGATAAATATTCAATAAATAGCGCTGGTGAGTTCTATAACGTGAGGCAAGCCTGGATACGGGATGAATTTTACAAAGGAATGATCAAGTTAGGTGTGCCTGAAGATGTTTTAGTAAAGAAGAATCCTTTAGGTTACTCCGCCCTCAGGCTAACTAATAAATATCATTACTCTGAAGCACAAAGCGCGGCATTGATTGTGAAAGCTGCTGCTCTATTCGATAAATATAATGATTCCCCAATTACAGAGAAACTACCTGACTTAAAGCAGGACAGTTCAGCTAGCAACAGATTTAGCTGCAAGACCACTCTTCAACCTTCTCAGCCAAAAAATCAGGGATGACCATGAAAAAGCTGACTTTACTCGCAGGGGCATTAGTATTTTCGCTGACCAGCCTGAATAGCTGTGCCGTGACACCCCCTCCGGTGCAAACATCAACGCAGCCAGAAAAACTGGCAGTACTACCCATCCATAACCCACCTCAGGTGATTTATCGTATCGATAAAAATCGCTATCTCACGCTGGAGGATTATTCGAATTGTGATGATGGGTCAATTTATTATCACAATGATAACAAGAAGATAAAAACTAAGCTCTGGTTCCTTTCCAAGGGAACGATGAACTACAGAGGCAAGTTTATTTGGGCAGCTAAAAACGACAACATGCTGGCAATTCCATTAGTGAGTGGTGATAACGATGCTTGCGGTGATCCCCTCAGAGGCTGTGCCTATAGTATATTGTCAGCCAGTAATGATGGTGGGAAAACATTTAGGGATATTAAATTTGGTGCTAGTGATCGCTCAGCATCTAAAGATTACACAATCGTTATTTCTGATGATGCCATATACATTAAGAGCATCAATTACAACGCTAATAAATACACAAATAATACCGATGGCACTTTTATACAACCAAGAGAAATATTAATTAATAAAATTTTCTATAAAAAACTACTGGCAATGGGAATACCTGATGATGCTTTAGATAAAAGTAATCTTTTGGATGTAAATGGGAGTTTATTATCATCCAAGTATTCATATACGAATGAAAAAATTTCTGAGTTGGGCAATAAGGTAAGTACTTTATATTATAATATAAGAGATAATATTCCCCAAGATACAATTCCAAAATTGATGCTATCCCCTCACAGCACAACTCAATTTACCTGCAACTCCACACGACTCCCTACTCAGCTTAAAAATCAAGGATGACCTATGTCTGAAGCCTATCAACACGATCAGCCTACTCGTTTACTGAATAGCGAAACCACTGCTAATGGTATTCAACAAGCCAGAAGTACGATGAGCCCCCAAAGTGTTGGTGTTCGAGGGGAGATAAGAAAAGGTACCCAACTTCCAGGCCTGGTTATTTTTGTTCATGGCGTTAACTCAGAAGGCGAATGGTACAAAACAGCAGAAGAAAATCTTTGTGCAGGTCTTAATCAACGTCTTGGTCTGAAAGATCCTCAATTTACTTTAACACCTAATACATACAATGAAGATAATACATTTCCAGTAAAAATAACTCAGAAGGGCAGATCTCCTGTCATCCGTTTTTACTGGGGATACAGAGCACAATCCGGCAAAGAAAATGATTTCGTCATCCCTCTGAGAACTGCAAAAGGCGATAGCTATACCGACCTCAGTGATGAACAGATTAAGAAAAGTAATAACCGATTTTTCTGGGGCGGAGGCCCTTTCCAGAACGGCTGCACTTCACTGTATTCGTTGTGGAGCAAATACGGCTTCAGTAAATGGGTCAAAAAAATTCCAATCCCATTTAGTACGCAGTTTATCAATGAAGAAACAGATCGCCTTTTGGCAAATGCACCACCGCGTGAATATTACTCGCATGCGGCCGAGCGACTGGCTAATTTGGTGAGAAAGATCCGCGAACTCAGCCCGACGGATACCGTCACCGTTATATCTCACAGCCAGGGCACCATGATCGCCACCGCAGCGGCCGCAATGGAGGGCGCCGCGCCCGATGCGCTTTTTGTGATGAATTCCCCGCTCTGCCTGGAAAGTAAGGGGATGGATTATCTCTCCTACCCATTAGCCGAATGTATTTCTGACGCTGCGAGACGCGTCACCTTTGCTGATATAGTCGGAAAGGTGGCTGAAAATAAGGACCGGCTTAAGAACGCCAACCCGAAAAAACTCGTTTGCGGTCTTGATGGTGCGGGTGAAAACTGGCAACCGGATGGGAAAACCTCCAATCCGGATGTTCCTGAGCGGGACAATCACGGACGCACATATATTTATTGCAGCCCACATGACCGGGTAATGGGGTCGTCACCCTTATTGAGTATTGGCTGGCAAGGGCTTCCCAATACGAAAGCCAGCAACTATACCCAGCCGCACCCTGTTTTTGCGATGGTGCCGAAAAACTCACTTTTTGTGCGCATGCTCGCCCGTAATATGGCTTGTGGCGAAGCACCGAATCTGCAAACGCCGTTCGGTACGTTGCCAGATATGAGCAGGGACTGGAAACCGAATGGCGGTAAAAAATTCTGGGACAGCAATGATACTTTGTTTAGCCGCCAGGCATGGCCTAATCCGGACCCAAACCAAAAGCTATACATCAATGCCGAACAGGTCCCCCAGCCCATTACTGCGGAGCAGTTGGCTGATTTTGATAAAGACCGTAAACATATTGAAGAATTACCCGCCGATAAAGCAGCGCATAAAATCTACCTGGGTGATAAAAACTACGACAGTTATGGTTATAGCTGGAGCACCAATGATCCGGAAACAGGGAAGCCCAACGACAATACCTACAAATATTACATCAAGCTCTATGGCTTCAATGAGCGTAAAACCTTCCCCGTCCCGCCAGGCTCTGGCTCTCCCTATGATAAACGTAATGTTGACAGGGAAAGCGTTGAGCAAATGCGCTCGCGTATAGGTCAATATATTTCCCGGCCTGCCGACCACAGTGATTTACCCCAGAACCCGCTGTTCCTTCAGCAAGTAATGGCCTACGACTTACCGATCGGATTCTGTAATATCGGGCAAAATGAAACCCAGATGCAGATGTTACGCGATATGGCTGACTGGACACATATTGGCTCAGATAATTACTACCAAACAGGCACTTTCACGCCACCTCCGTTGCCACCCATTATCCGTAAAGACGTGGACGCTGATGCACAGCTACGTTATGACGCGGCGGTGAAAAAAGCCGAGGCTGACAATATCGCGTTAGTCCGGGCACAGAAAACGCAGGGAGAACTCGCATGAAAAATGTCGTAGTTCTTGGAGATAAAACATCCCACGGCGGCGCTGTGATTTCTGCTTCATCGACGTTTGAAATCGAAGGTAAAAATGCGGCGTTGCTACACGACAGCGTGAGTTGCCCTGAACACGGCCCGAACCGCATTATCGAATGTGAGCCGGGTTATGAAGAACAAGGGAAAGGCATTGTAGTACAGGGCTGTAAAACCGAATGCGGATCCGTGGTGTATGCCCGCTTCCCTGATGCAGGGTTCGAATAATGGGCTGGTCAGTTCCTCAGGCTGAACCTCAGCAAAAGCCTCCTGCGTGGTCACCGTGGGTATGCGTGTTTATCTTCATGACGGCTTTTGCACTGGCTTTAGTCTGGGTCGTGCTTGATACGCCATCAACCGGGTTGTATCCGTTGTCTTCAGGTCATTATCTGCCGCTGACTGGCTTCACATTGGTTGGGATCCTGTCGTGCCTGTCGCTTTATCTCCTGATATGGGAGGCCGGAGCGCTGATGTATTACAGTTGGACGCACTGGCAGGCAAACACCAACGCTGCGTGGCAAAACTGGACACATCAGCATCTGCATATTGTTGATAGCGTGAACTTCACCACCCGTCAGCATTTATATCCGCAGGTTGCTGGCCTCTCCCGTCCAGAAGGCGATAACGAGGAGCCTGCCGTGTTGCTGTTTCCTGAGGACGATGCGCCGCCGGGTATTTATCGTTTTGAAATCATCTGCCGCCATATCCTGACGTCGTTTGAAGACGCCATTAAAGCGCTGAATCTGCCAAAACAGGTAACATTCAAATTCTATGTGCAGACGCAAACGGAGGTGACGGAAACACACGTTCTCTACCTCGAAGAGCTCTGGCAAACGCTTTATCCCGGATACTCGTTACAGGTAAACCCTGTTCGCCCGCAGGCGTCTCTGGAAACTGTGGGAACCTGCTTAGACGCACACGCGCCCTCTCTCGTTATTGCGATGCAGTATTACGACGGTGTGGAGGAAAAGCCTCTCAGCGAAATCGCCACCGGCCTGCTGCTCTCCCCCGCCGACTCGCTTAAACCAGATACCCTGCAAAATGCCCCGCAGCTCTTCAGAGCCATGCCGCTAAATCTGAAAAAACTGCCCGAGGATTTGCTGGAACTGCGAGACATGACGCAGCAGCCGGCGGAGTCTCTTCGCCTGCTGTGGTTCTCCGGGCTGACCGACACCCTGCGTCAGAAGCTCAATGCCGTTGTCCATGACCTGAAATTACCGCTGCGCAATGAAGCCCCGATGGGCGGGCAGCTGGATTTCGACAAAGGCTGCGGGATGTATGGGTCACTTTCAGGCTGGCTGATGATCGGCGCCGCCGCTGATATGATTAAGCGCGCTCAGGGCAGCCAGTGGGTATTGGCCGCCGCAGAAGAGTCAGCCTGGGCAGTCGTTGTCGGGGATCAAGCGCCGGTTCAGGCTGATTATCACAGCCAGTTACCCCGCGATGTCTACCCTGCCGGATGCCTGGTCGCTTCACTGCTGTTCAATCTGGTGTTGTTCTGGTCCCTCGGCAATGCCTTCCCGGACTGGCTGTTTTCTTTCTGGGGCGCGATCACGCTGATCCTGACACTGGTTGTCACAATGACTGGCAGCGCCGTGGGCCTGCGGATCGTGTTAAATCGCCTGCTTGAGCCGCACTTTATCCGTTCTGCGCAGCAAGGAAGCTGATTGTGAAGAAATTCATTAAGCCACTGGGAATACTGTTCCTGTTGCTGGCCGTTGCAGTCGCGATTATCAGTGTGTTCCGGCAATACGGCGTGTTTTCTTCGTCCTCAAAGGACTCCGGCATTTTAATGGCCGTTCTGGTCATCACGCTGATTGTCACGCTTATTGCCCTGTCATTAACCCTCGTCACCACATCGGCCAGCTGGAGGGTTCCTGTGCGTCCTAAAGTCGGCCCGGCGGGTTTAGAATCAGAGCGGCCCGTTCAGGCGTCCATTGATATTGGGCGGTTAAAATCAGCCCTCCGGCATCGCTACAGTCTGCGCTGGAAGCGCAAACTCCCCTGGCTGCTGGTGATGGGTGAAGTGAATGATGTCGAAGCAATTGCTCCGGGGCTGACAGAATCTGGCTGGATGACCGTCGGCAAGACACTGCTGTTGTGGGGTGGGTCACTTGCGACAGGCGGCAACCCGGCAGACCTTCAGGTGTTACGCCGTCTGCGCTCCAATGCTCCTGCTGATGCGCTGATCTGGGTCAGCCATGAGGCGCAATATACCCAGGCGGCGCAGGCTGATTCCGTGCTTCGTGGTTATGAAATTGTCCGCCACCGGCTGCGCTGGGAACTGCCGGTGTATCTGCTGGACCGGCGCGAAATGACCTGGTCGCAACCCGAACGGCCGGTGCAGCTGGTAGGGGTGTTCGGGAACAAAAGGCTGACGCCGGAGTCTTTATCGTCTTCTGTCGATTCACTGCTCCCCGAACTTCGCGCACAGGGCATGGCGCAAATCAGCGGAAACCTGAGCCATGCGTTTTTGCTGCAACTGGCCAGTGATTTAAAAGCCCGCCTGACCGGCTGGACAGAGGCATTCAAACCGCTTCTTCACAGCTATCGTCCGCTGCCTTTGTACGGCGTGGCGTTTTCACCGGCGCTGACGCTACGGGCGTACAGCCCGCATGAACGCGCGGACTCTCCGGTCTGGCGGGAGTTGTCTGCGGGAATTCATCGCCGCGCTGGTCGTCCGGTTGGGGTAACGGCGCGAACAGTGGCGAACTGGAGCGCCGCGACCGCGATAATGGTATTGGCCATCGGTACAATCGTATCCGGCATCAGCAATTACCGGCTGGTGACCGGCAGTGCGGAGCAGGTTCAGCAGGCAAAAATATCCCCCTCGCCTGCCGTCTTGTCTTCGCTGCGAGAGAGGGTGCAAACCTTACTGGCTCAGCAGGAACAGGGCACGCCGATGTACTGCCGTTTTGGTCTGGACGTGACGGATCCGCTGCTTCACGCGCTCTGGCCGCAATACTCGGCGCTGGCCCATCGGCTTATCGTTCAACCGGCGCAGCGGCAGCTGATTGCGGAACTGATATCACCCACACCGTCCTACGATGTCCTGAAAACCTACCTGATGCTGGCCCAGCCCGACAAAACTACCGGCGCAGAGGCGCAGCGCTATTTAGCGCAGCAGCTGACGCCGTTGCTGAAAAACGTCGCGCCGCAGGATATCGCTTTTCTGGGCGCGCAGTTTGCCCGGCACCCTGACTGGAAAATCCGACCTGACATTGCGGCGGTCACGCAGGCGCGGTCGGCCCTGCTGAACGCCATGAGCGGCGCGGACGCAGAGCACAAGCTCTATGCCGCCCTGATTTACCGCACCTCACGTAACTTCGCGGATTTGTCGCTGACGCAGCTGCTCGGCGGTCAGGAGACCGGCGGGATGTTTACCCTCGACGCAGTCGTGCCGGGCAGCTTTACCCGCCAGGCGTATGAAGGTGCAATCGCGCCGGAAATTACCGCACTGGTCACGCAGCGGCAGGAACAGGTCGGCTGGGTTCTGGCAGAGCCGGGGCATCAGGTGGAAGCGTCACTCTCCCCCGCCGCACTGGGTGAACGGTTAACGGCGCGCTATTTTGCCGAATACGGCACCGCGTGGCAGAAAACGCTTAACCAGCTGAAGGCACATCCGGCGGCTAATCCGGCAGAGCAGCTGGCACTGGCTTCTGACGTCAGCCGGTCGCCACAGATAGCGCTGATGAAACAGCTGGCCTGGCAGGGACTGGCCGGCAGTCCGAACGCACGACGCAGTGAACTGAGTCCTGCCCTGCAGCCGGTGTTTGGCGGCATCGTCTCGATGGCGACCGGAACCGGTAAAGGGAACGGTATTACGCTGTCTGCCTGGCGGTCACAAACAGCGGCACTGCGCGACAAGATGCGCAACCTGTCCGCGGCCACCGGCGGCACGGCGGCACTCTCGCAGTCGGTATTTCGCGGTACGCAAATCGATAACCAGGTATCTGAATTACCCGCCCGTCTGCGTATTCAACTGGGCAGCGGCTGGCAACCGATGGCACAGGCGCTGTTTTTGGCACCGCTCAGCCAGACATGGAAAGGTGTGATGACGACCGGCGTCAAAGGGATGGATGCGCAGTGGCAGCAGGAAATTGTCACAGCATGGCATAAAGAATTCGATAACACCTTCCCGTTCAGCGACAGTCCGAAAGACGCGTCACTGGCGGCGCTGAACGATTTTATCAACCCGCAGAGCGGCCTGATTGCCGGTTTCATCCGCGAACATCTGAATGGTGTGCTGGAATATAAAGACAACCGCTGGCAGAAGGCCGGCAAACTGCCGCCGGGGCTGACGGTGAACGCCGCGTTTCTCAGCAAGCTGAACCAGCTCGACCGCTTAGGTCACGCGCTTAACGATACGGGCTGGGGATTTCGTTTCAAACTGCAGGCGGGCACGGCCAGAGACGTGGTGCAGACCGAACTGAGCATCGATGGCCAGAAGCTGTTGTACTTCAACCAGATGCCGTTATGGCAGGACATTCAGTGGCCGGGCGACACGTACTATCCCGATGCATCGCTGGTGTGGACCAGCGTCCGTGCCGGTGCGCGGCTCTATTTTGATACGCCTGGCGCCTGGGCATTTTACCGGCTGCTGAAGAAGGCCAAAATTACGCCGGTGGACAACACACATTATCAGGTGGTCTGGACCGCCGGTGACGGCCTGCCGCTCAATTACCGCCTGGCCTTTATCGCCGGTAACGATCCGGTCAGCCTGCTGAGACTTGATGGTTTCAGTTTACCCACCACGATTTTCCGATAACGCAGGCACCGACATGGAAGACGATTTCTTAAAATATTTTGACGGCGAAATGCGCTACCTGAAGGAAGCCGGGCTGGAGTTTGCGAAAGAGTTCCCGGAACTGGGACGCGCGTTAGGTCTGGACGGCAGTCCGGTACCGCGCGATGACTCGGTCGAACGGCTGTTTCAGGGCTTTTCGCTGATGATGGCGAAGCTGCGGCAGAAGATTGACGATGACATCCCCGAACTGACCGAGCCGCTGCTCTCGCACCTGCTGCCGGTGATCAACCGCACCCTGCCTTCCACCGCGATTGTCGAACTGACACCGACCGCGCCGGAGCTGCACGTGCGCGAAGAGGTGTTGCCCGCTGAGAGCGATCTGTTAACCCAGCCACTGGGCAATGATCGTCAGCGCTACATCTACCGCACGACCCGCGACCTGAAGGTGCATCCTTTTGCGCTCGAAACGGTATCGTTGTTTACCCTTCCGGAAGGCCAGCAGGCGCTGCGACTGCGCTTCACCCTGCCCGCCCTCACTGAGATCCGCCGCGCCGACTGGCAAAACATCAGCCTGTATCTCAACGGCGACCGCGTGCTGCAGTCTGCGCTGTATCTGGCTCTCAGCCGTCAGGTAAAGCGGGTGAACGTGCGGTTCTGGCAGGCGTCGACAGAGCTGACGCCGGTGGACGTGCAGTTTTTGCCGCGCTGGCAGGCAGAAAACGACGCCTCAATCTGGCCGGAGAGCGACAGCCCGGCGATGTGCGGCGAAGTGCGCCCGTGGCTGGAGTATTTCTCTTCGCCCGAGCGCTACTTCTATATGCAGCTGCGCGGGCTGGAAACCCTGAATTTCCCGCCGGAGACCACCTCCTTTGATATTGAGGTGACGCTCAGCGAACGCTGGCCGAACGATCTGGCCGTACCGCCGGACGCCATCCGCATGCACTGCGTTCCGGTGATTAACCTGTTCCGCCTGCTGGCTCAGCCGCTGTCCGTGACCACCGCGGTCAGCGATTACCGCCTGCGGCCGCACCGGCTCAGCGACGGCCATACCGAAATCTACGCGGTCAATGACGTCGCGGAAGTGACTGAGGACAACACTGAGTTCAGCTACGTGCCCTACAGCCAGTTTCGCCAGAAAGGTGGGATGCTGAAATACGCCAGGAACTGGCCCGAGCGCTATTACCATACCCGCATATACCGCGGAACGTCCGGTCTCAACGAGACTATTCTGATGCTCGGTGGCAAAACGCACGAGGAGCAAAACGGCCTGAAGATGCGCCTGAACATGACCTGCACCAACGGTGCCTGGCCGCGCATGACGTTACAGGAAAGTGTTTTCGACGGCGAGACGGCCCTGGGTAATCTTGAGCTGAAGTGTACGACCCGCACGCGTCCCTCCATGCCGCATTACCCGCCGACCGCTGAACTCTATCAGTGGCAGGTGCTGTCGCTGCTGCATCCGCAGGCCATCGCCGGTCTGATGGAAATCGATACGCTGCGTCACGCGCTCAGCCTGCTGGACTGGACAAACGACGCGGACAACGCCCGTCGCATTGCGGGCATCACGCATGTTGAATACACGCCGTCTCACTATCCCGCCGAAGGCTGGCACGGCGTAGAGATCCGCGTGACGCTGGATGAACATCAGTTCTGCGGTCAGGGCGACGCGCTGCTGTTTTGTGAAATTCTGGAGCAGTTTTACACCCAGTACGCCGATATCCGCCGCTTCACGCAACTGACTGTGACGCTCAGTCAGTCCGGGACACAATGGGCATGGCCGGAAAGGCGCCTGACACGGATTTTATTCTGATGACGACGGATGATAACGAAAAGCGGCTGAGCGAATTCTGGCGGGACAAGGACGGCAACGACCGGGCGCACGCCTTTAACTTCTACCGTTTCTGCCAACTGCTGGAGAAACAGCTCTCAGATAACAAGCCGATCGGCAGCACCTTCTCGCCGAAAGACGACCCCGTGCGTTTTCGCCCGCACCCCGGAATGGGATTCCCGGTCAGCGAGCTGAAAGCAGTAGAAACGGATCCGGAACGACCGGACGCGCCGCCGACGGTGCGCACCACGTTTATGGGGCTGTACGGCGTGGACTCGCCGCTGCCGACCCGCTACATCGATGACATTGCCCAAAAGCGCGAAGGCCATGAAGCGCTGGAAGCCTTCTCAGACATCTTCAACCACCGGATGCTGACGCAGTTTTACCGCATCTGGCGAAAATACAGCTATCCCGCCACCTTTGAGGATGGCGGTACCGACAAAACGTCGCGCAGCCTGATGGCCCTGACCGGCATCACCGACAGCGGCGACGTGCCCGCTTCGCGATTACTGGCGTTACTGCAACCGCTGGTCAGAACCACCCGCACGGCGGAAGGTATTGTCAGCGTGATAAAAACGCAGGCACCCCACACGCAGGTCACCGTGAAACCGCACAAGGTCACGCGGATGCCGGCCGGTAAGCAGGCGATGTTTTTTTTCTCAGCTCAGCAACGCCTTGGCGATCATCTGGTACTGGGCAGTGAAACCTCGGACGCCAACTACTGCATCGGCGTAGAAATGTTTACCGATGACGCGGCAGAGGCTAAAGGCTGGCTGCCCGGTGGTCAGTTGCGGGAGGACGTGTTTACCCTGCTGCGCGTTTATCTGGGCTGCGACTACGATGCCAGCCTGACGCTCACTATCCCGATGAAGCTCGCACCGCTGCCGCGCCTGGGTGACCCTATGCTGATGACGGGCTATAACGTGGTGATGGGGTTGAGGGAAGATAATCTGGATGAGATGCCGAAAGAAGTAACGATGAAGGTAGGGCGGATCAGGGATAAAAAACCGGTACGGCCGCTGTCCCGTATGTAATACAGCGGCCTCCTTTCAGGTGAACTTACCCCTCTCTACAGCATCACTTTCGCCGCCATTTCGCGGCTGTAATCGCGGCTGGCGTCTACCAAAACGCGGGTGTAGTCGTCCTTAATGTCGCCGCGCAGCAGGGCATCGGTTTCCAGCGTTTCGAGGATTTTGCCGTATTTCATCACCGCTACGCGCTGGCAGAGATGCGCGATAACGCCCAGATCATGCGTCACCATCAGGTACGTCAGCCCTTCCTCTTTTTGAAGATCGAACAGCAAATTGAGGATTTCCGCCTGAACTGACACATCCAGCGCGGAGGTCGGTTCGTCGAGCAACAGTACACGCGGTTTGAGGATAAGCGCCCGCGCAATCGCCACGCGCTGGCGCTGTCCGCCGGAAAGCTGGTGCGGATAGCGGCTGCGGAAGGCGCGGTTAAGGCCGACTTTTTCCAGAATGGTATTAATGCGCTGATCCCGCTGGTCGATACGGTGGATTTGCAGCGGCTCTTCCAGAATATCGCCGACAGTATGGCGCGGATGCAGCGACCCGTACGGATCCTGAAACACCATTTGCACCAGACGGCAGCGGCCACGCCCGATGCGGTGTTCGAGCTGCTGGCCGTCGATTGCCAGTTCGCCCTTCCAGTGGGTAAACAACCCCGCCAGACATTTCAGTACCGTGGTTTTACCGGAACCGGATTCGCCCACCAGCCCGAAAATCTCGCCTTCGCGCACGGCGATATTCACATCCGTCAGCACCTGCGTGGTTTTCGCACCTTCGCCAAACGTGAGGTTCAGGTTGCGCACATCAATCATGGTTTTAGCTGTCATGTCGGCTCCTTAATCGGTCAGCCAGCTGGCCTGGCGCTGCATCACCGGCAGCGGGTAACGGCGGTTATCCATGTCCGGCAGCGCGTTGAGCAGGCCGCGCGTGTACGGATGCTGTGCGTTATCCAGATCGGTGGCAGCGATGGATTCCACAATGCGTCCGGCGTACATCACCAGCACACGGTCGCAGAAACTGCGCACCAGATTGATGTCGTGACTGATAAAAATCAGCCCCAGACCGCGCGTTTTCACCAGGTCATCGAGCAGCGCCAGCACCTGTAAACGCACGGACACATCCAGCGCCGAGGTCGGTTCATCGGCAATCACCATTTCGGGGTCGGTGATCAGCATCATCGCAATCATGATGCGCTGGCCCTGCCCGCCGGAAATCTCGTGCGGATACAGGCCGTACACCCGTTCCGGGTCGCGGATACGCACCACATCCAGCATGTTCAGCACTTTGCTTTTAGCATCGTTGTACGAACATTTGTGGTGCGACCGCCACGCTTCGGCAATCTGGTCACCGACGCACAGCACCGGATTCAGCGAGTATTTCGGATCCTGCATAATCATCGAAATACGCTTGCCGCGAACCTGCCGCATTTGTTTCGGGCTGGCGTGCAGCAAATCCACATCGGCGAACTGCATTTTGCTGGCGGTGATCTGCGCTTTGGACGGATGAAGGTGCAGCAACGCGCGTCCGACGGTGGATTTACCCGAGCCGGATTCACCGACGATCGCCAGCTTTTCGCGTCCGAGCTGGAAGGACACGCCACGCACCGCGTGCGTTACCTGACGGCCATTCACAAAGCTGACGTTAAGGTCACGCACGTCGAGTAACGCCGGAGCGTCAGTCATTTCGGGGATCGAGAATGTCACGAAGGCCATCTCCTAAAAAATTGAACGCCAGGCTGTTAATCAGGATTGCCAGACCGGGGATCGTCGCCACCCACCAGCACTCCATCATGTAAGTACGGCCACTGGAAATCATCGCGCCCCATTCCGGATCCGGCGGCTGTGCGCCCAGGCCGAGAAAGCCCAGACCGGCGGCGGTCAGGATAATCCCCGCCATATTCATGGTGATGCGGATGATCACCGACGGCAGACACAGCGGCACGATGTGACGCCACAACACCCGCAGCGGACTCGCCCCCTGCAAACGCACCGCCGAAATAAAATCGGCTTGCCGCAGAGAAAGGGTTTCGGCACGTGCCAGACGCGCAATCGGCGGCCAGGCGGTAAGCGTAATCGCGATCACTACATGCTCCAGACCGGGACCCAGTGCGGCGACAAACGCCAGCGCCAGTACCAGACTCGGGAAGGAGATGAAAATATCGGTGACGCGCATCAGCACCATGTCGGTTTTGCCACCGAAATAACCGGCAGTCACGCCGAGTAATAACCCGAGCGGTCCGACGGTGACGGACACCAGCAACACGATGTAGAGCGTGATGCGCGAACCGTAAACCAGACGGCTGAAGATATCGCGGCCAAACTCGTCGGTGCCAAACCAGTGTGCCGCCGACGGCGGGCTGAGCGCGTTATTTAAGTCCTGCACCAGCGGATGGAACGGCGCAATCCACGGCGCGAAAATCGCCACCATCATCAGCACCAGCACAATTGCGCCGCCAATGGCGGTCAGCGGATTACACGCCATCTGCCACAGAAAATGCGCGATACGACCGAACGCCCTTTTCACGCGCTGACGTGTTTCGTCGCCTGCGCTGAGCGTCACAGAATCGAGGGAAATCGTCATACTTTTGTCCTCGGGTCAAAGACCTGATACAGCAGGTCAGAGAGCAAATTCAGCACCACGAAAATCATGCCGACCACCAGCACGCAACCCATCACCGCGTTCATGTCACCTAACATCAGGCTGCTGGTGAGATACGAACCGAAACCCGGCCACGAGAACACGGTTTCAATCAGCACCGCGCCTTCGAGCAGCGAGCCGTAGGCCAGCGCGACCACGGTCAGCAGCTGAACCAGAATGTTGCGAAACGCATGGTTCCACAGCACATCCCATTCGCTCAGTCCTTTAACGCGGGCGGTGATGATGAATTCCTGCGAAAGCTGCGCCAGCATGAAGCTGCGGGTCATGCGGCTGATGTACGCCAGAGAGTGAAAACCGAGCAGAGACGCGGGCAGGATCAGGTGATTGAGCGCGTTGCGAAACACCTCCCAATTTCCGGCGATCAGCGCATCAATCAGCATAAAACCGCTGTGCCGCGTAACCTGTCCGTCGAGGCTGAAATCCACCCGTCCGGCACCGCCAACCCAGCCGAGCCAGGCGTAAAACACCAGCAATCCCATCATGCCGACCCAGAATATCGGTGTGGAATAACCCGCCAGGCTGATGATGCGCACCCCGTAATCGGCAATGCTGTTGCGTTTTGCCGCCGCCAGCACGCCCAGCGGAATGCCAGCACCTGCGCCGAGAATGATCGCCAGCGTCGCCAGTTCCATAGTGGCCGGGAACACGCGCAGAATGTCCTGCGTCACCGGTTTACCGGTCAGCAGCGCATTGCCTAAATCGCCGTGCGCCAGCCCGGAAAGGTAAATGCCAAACTGCGTCCACAGCGGTTTATCAAAGCCAAGCTGATGATAAACCTGCTGATATGTGCTGTGGTCGGCGTCCGGCCCGACAATCGCCAGCACCGGATCCACCGGCATCACGCGGCCAATGAAAAACGTCAGCAGTAAAAGGCCGAACAGCGTGACGGCTACCTGCACCAGCCGTTTGCCGATGCGTCCGGCGGGGAACGACATCCGCGCCGCTGGCTTTGAAGCAGGAGCGGGAATTTGCATAGTCATAACCCTTTTCCTCCGGTTGGCAGAACGTCAGCAGCCTCGTCTTTCCAGACGTCGCGCAGGAACGTCGTCGCTGAAGGATGCGGCAGATAGTTTTTGACGTCCCTGCGCACCACGATGGAATCGACCATTTGCGAGACCGGGACCAGCGCCGGGATCAGCGCGTCGTATCGTTCCTGAATCGCGAAGTAATCCTGCTTTTGTTTCTCCGGGTCACGTTCGAGCAGCGCCTGATCGATATCCGCATTCAGCTGCTTGTCGTAAAAACCGGTGCGCCAGCCCTGGAAATTGGTCAGGCGGGCGGCGTCGCTGTTATCAGGGTTATAAACCAGCGCGCGCAGGCTGGAATGCGGATGCGGTTCCACGCCGCTGCCGCCGCGCCCGACCAGCATGTCGAACTTACGCTCGCGCATCGCGCCGTAAATCTGGTTGCCCGTTCCGGTAACGATTTTGGCGCGGATCCCCGCCTGCATCAGCGTGGACTGTACGGCTATGGCGATATTGAGGAACGGCTGATCGGCCAGCACCCGCAATGTGGTATCAAAACCGTCGGGATAACCGGCTTCTGCCAGCAGGGTTTTGGCGCGCGGGATATCGAGCTGGTAACCCGGATCCGGCAGCGTGGCGGGCATGCCGACCTGAATCGGACGCTGATGCACAATGCCGTAACCGTTCATCAGCGCCTTGCCAATGCCCTGATAATCAATCAGATAGCGCACCGCCTCGCGTACTTTAGGATTGGCGAAATGCGGCTCTTTCATGCTCATCGCCACGTAATAAATAGTGCCCTTTTTCACCTGATCGACCTGCATCGCCGGGTCGTGGCTGAGCGCGGTCACGTCGGACACCGCCATATTACTGGCGATATCCAGATCGCCTTTTTCAATCATCAGACGTAAGGTCTGGGATTCCTGAAAATGACGGAAGACTACGCGAGAAAGCTTAGGCTCACCGCGCCAGTACTGCGGATTACGGCTCATATTAAGCACGTCTTTCGCCTGCCAGTTGTCGAGGCGGAACGGTCCGGAACCGGCTTCGTTGGTGGTCAGCCAGCGGTTACCCCAGTCGCCGTTCACTTCATGCGCCTGCACGGTTTTGCGGTCTAACGCCACCACGCTGCCGAGCGCCGCCAGAGAATAAATCACCAGTTTCGGGTCATTGGGTTTGGGTAACTGTATTTCGACGATAGCCGGAGAGGGCGAACGCACCATCTCATCGACGTTCTTTTTGGTGAATCCGTAGGACTTCCACACCGAGGCCTGCGCCAGATTCAGGTGCAGAATGCGGCGCATCGACCACACCACATCGTCCGCAGTGACCGGATTGCCGGAATGGAATTTCACGCCGTCGAGCAGATGAAACGTGATCAGATTACGGGCGTCATTAACCTCCCACGAGGTCGCCAGCGCCGGTCGCACGTTGGTGAGTTGTTGCGGGTCCAGCTCAATCAGCGGGTCATAAAGATTGACCACGATGCCGACAATGTCATTGCCGGTCATCGCTGCCGGATCGAGCGTTAACAGGTTATTCATGTTCATGCCGATGATCAGCTGGTCGGGCGGCGTTTTTGCCTGCGCCGTCCAGCCACCGGTCATCAGCAGGAGCGCGAAAATCCACGCGCCCCACGTTTTGCCAGAGTTCATGATGTACCTTCCGGGTAGAGTCAGAGGTTTATTATTTTTTCTGCCCGCAGGTCAGTCGCGGCTGACGGTATGGGTTTCTATGTAATCAAAATTGATGTCCTCACCCAGACCCGGGCGGTCAGAAAGATGCACAAAGCCTTGTTCATCCATCGGATCAACAATGCTGTTCAGATACGCAGCCGGTTCATCGTATTCAAGGAACGGATGCAGCAGGCCGCGTTCGTACCAGCGGCAGTTGCGGATAGCGCCGACCACCGCCAGGCTGGCCGCGCCGTTACCGTGAACTTCACAGTCCATGCCGAACGCTTCAGCCAGACTGGCGACTTTCATGCACGGCGAGATACCGCCGACGCCGTTGGCACCGGCGCGTAGAATGTCGCAGGCTCCGGCTTTCACCCAGTCCGCACGGCTGTGATGTTTACCGCCCAGACTTTCCGGCCCGATCACGTCGATGGACAGGTTTTCCGCCAGCCACGCGTAGGACGCCATGCTCTCTTCCTCCATCGGTTCTTCGAACCACGCAAAGTTGAGTTTTTCCAGCGCCTTACCAATAATCAGTGCCTGACTGCGGCTGTACCAGTGATAACCGTCGAGCATCAGTTCGATATCCGGCCCGACCGCTTCACGCACGGCGGCGCAGGCTTTGATGTCCATTTTCGGATCGGGCGCGAAGGCCACCGGCGGCATCCAGGTGTGCAGCTTGATGGCCTGATAACCGCGCGCGACCAGTTTTTCGGCAAACTGGCCGAATTCGTCCGGTGTCGACAATCCGCCTTTCAGCTCATCGCCGCACATGGTGCTGCCGTACGCCGGGACTTTTTCGCGAAATCCGCCCAGCAGTTTGTGTACCGGCATGTTCAGCTTACGGCCAATCAGATCCCACAACGCCTGTTCGACAAACGACAGCGCCCTTTCGGTCAGCTGATGCGCACTGCCGCGCTGCCAGTGCACCAGATCCTGCCAGAGACGTTCGCGGTCAAACGGATTCTGGCCGATCAGTACCTTTCTGAAAAAGGCGTTCACCACGTGCGGACGCACCACTTCCGGCGGTGCGAACGAATAACCGCAATCACCTTCGTCGGTAGTGATGGTGAGCATTGCCATTTTTGCCAGACTTTCTTCACCCGGATGCGAATGACCCGCGCTGTCAGAAACGCGACGGGTCGGATAAGTAAAAACAGAGACTTCAACAGAACTTATTTTCACAGCGATACCTGCCATTACTGAGAGAGTTAACGCTCATCAGAGCGCCCCCGGACTGCGTTCTCACCCGCTTTGTGAGCGCACTCACATTGTGTTAAAACCGCAATCCAACATAAATAAAATAGCGTTTCATTATTGAAGTTAGCCAGTTTATTCACGCATTGCCACGGCTAAAAGCCGAAAATATCCGCGTAAGTTTGGGCATCTGCACGGATGAATGTGAGCATTTTCACGAAAGCGTGGGGAAGTGTGATCTGTACAGGAAATAGACGGAGTGAGTGTGGGGAAATAGCAGATGCCAGGAAGGCGTGAACCCTGGCACAGCCGCATCAAGGTTCACGTACTGCATTCACTCTCTCTCGATTATTTGGAAATACTCGGTAAAATCGTTTTCTGATCCCAGGAAATTCTAAATGTTCCGGTATTACCGTAATTATCGTAAACACTCACCGATGCAGGTTGGATATTCTGTTTCCAGGACGGTGTGTGGTGGTATTGGCTGTCTGTATTGTGCGCGGCAGACAGGGCATGAAGGGTGACGGCTCCGGATACCTTATTCAGGTTGGAAATCCAGGTCGTTTTCCCGCAATCTTCTTTAATATCCAACATGAAATGCCGGCCTTTCTCCTCATAATTCGTTTCACTCTGGCAATCGCTCCCGGAGGTGAAAATAAAGCCGAACTTGCTCATGGTTTCTGGCAATTCTACGCCCCACGCAATAATATGCCCGCCCGTTTCAGACGTATAATCCAGTAAGGCCTGAACATAGGTATCAGAAGAATGGGCTGAGGTATTACCCCACATTCCAACGCGATCTTTACTGTAGGGATTAAAATGTGCCCGGTTATTTATTGCTGTCTTTTCATCCAGGAATTTTACCTCCGAACTCCCGATATTGGGTTTGATCAAAACCTGTTTGTATTTCACTACGCCATTTTTCTGAACTTCACTTTTCCCCTTATAACTGTTGGGGTGGGAGGTAATTTGAACACTGCTGTCCAGAGTATTCCAGCCACCATCAATAATCTGTAATTTAGTCACATCGGAGTAATCAATTTTCTCCAGGAAAGACAGCGTAATCATCGAGGTAATGAACTGACTCCATTGTCCCGTTCTGGTTATCGCCGTCGTCACACTGAATCCAGGCAGAGTCAGGCGAACGGAAATATCTTTTCCGGGACTGGCGTTGTAGCTGTAAACATAAAGAGGAATATCAAGAATTCCATTATCCATTGAAGAACGCATACGTTTCGCGGACATATTATAACCGACAGAACGACTCCATTCGTTTCTGGTAAAGGTATAACAGATATCTTTAGTCCCCTTAAAGGATAAAACCTCACTGTTATTATGGCAATTGACGAGCTCCACCCTTGCTGGTGAGTACTGATTCTCGCCACTTGTCATAAAATCTTCGGGCAGTAAATTAAGATAATACCCCCCGCCGCCCGTCGCTGAAACCGAGACTAATACGGCAGCCTGATTACGTCCGTTGGCATAAATGGTAGATTTGGTGGCCATCGTATCAGCATGTGAAATTGATAGATTATTAATACCCTCGCAAATATCCCACAGGCTGGCGATCCCTTTAGCAGAGACGAAAGTTTCGGGACACAGCGGCGTACCTTTGCCTTGCGCTGTACTGTAATAACCTTTCGAAAGCAAATCTATCTGGACAGCAATATTGATAACACCAAACGCGCTGCCATTCGACGCGACATACAGGTCGAACTCAATGTCTCCGGCTTCTTTATCCGGCGAATTTGTCGGTTTACCAGCTAATACCGGATGATAACCCGAGATATTTTGCTGCTGGTAAAGCATCCAGGTCGAATTGTCCTGATAAAAAGTCGAATCAGATTCATAAACACAAAGTCTTGCTGCTTTTTGTAACTCAGCCGGGTCGATAGGTAACGGGTTGCCCTCTTTATCTACCGGTCTTACTCTGACAGTAATTTTCAGTTGTGTCTGGTATTTATTAGAATAATTAACAAAGCCAGAGCTCTGATCATTACTCTTATAATAGAGCTCAATCTTTTCAAAGTGGTCAAAGTCTTTCCATTTCCATGTCTGATCCATAACATAATCCTTAGGTAAAAATTCCCGCCACCGGTATTAGTGACGCAAAAATTATCACCGTAATTTCCTTCTGGAAGAAATCATTGCTTATAAAATGTTATCTCAGAGAAGTTTTTTTATAAAACAAAGTCTCATTTTCTGGCATTGAAATATGAAATGAGACGATGTGATGAGCAATGACAGGATTTATTCATGTCATCTGATACTGTCCTTGTTTGTAATGATCTATTTCATTTCATTGCACAGGAAACCTGATAATTGTTAAGCGGGTTGCGATTTTTAATGTCGTAAAGATTAAATAAGGAAGTTCATTATGAGCACCAGTTACTACACTCAAACTAAAAATTTCATGAGTTCTGTGAGCGACGAAGTCGATCCCCGCACTGGCCTTTATAGCGTCAGTCTGAGTCTGGGGAGTATTAAAGGCAATAATGGCAACGGACCGGAGATCCCTTTTGTTATCAGTTATTCCCCTACATCAGAAACGAATATTGGTTTTGGTATCGGATTCACCAACGGAATGACCACGTACGACAGCCAGAATAAACGGCTGACGCTAAATACCGGTGAGCAGTATGTGATTAATGAAACCGGCAGCAGCATTACCGTGAAACAGATGAAGCTGAAAACCTTTGTCATGACGAAATCATCTGCCGGTTATCAGGTGGTGCATAAGAACGGCACCACTGAAATATTGAGTCTGGTGAGTCAGAATCTGTATTTACCCACTAAAATTATTGGCCCGTTCGGACATTATCTGACGCTCGCCTGGGATGGGAGCCACGGTGCGCCGCGCTTAACAAAAATTACTGATATGGATAATGAAGTGCATTGTTCGGTTGAGTATCTGGCGAATACTCTTTTCCATTTCCTGCCATCAGGGAGTGAGAAGTATACCGTTACACTGGTCACTCAAAATAACTTCCTGACGTCACTGACGCATTCCAGTACGGATATCACTCTGCAGTGGGCACTCACTTATACCACCGGGCTTATTAATAATGTGAGCCAGACCCTGACCGGAATGACCACGCCGCTGGGGCTGAAGAAATCAGTGTTGTATCAGAAAGAAATGATGAAGTTCCCTGTCTCTTCCGGACAAAAAGCCCTGCCTGCGGTGGTGACCTATACCATCGAACCGGGAATGCAACAGCCCAATCTGGTGCGGACTTATACCTACAGCAGCAATAATTATCTGGGATATGGCGGTTCCGGAGCCTGGGCGAAGGATAGCGATTTTACCTATACCCTGCCGGTGACTTATCTGTACGAAAGTACCGAAAAAGTGACCGACACCGGGTCATCAACCTCGCTGACAACCCGTCGTGTGTATAACCATTTTCATCTGATGACCCTCTCGGAAGAAAAACAAGGGGGCCAGAATAAGCAAACGGCGCTGACGTATTATGAAGAGGCTGGCAAATCATTCGAGAACCAGCCTGCTCAGGTGCAGTGTTTAAAACAGCAGATTGTGACCTGGATTAGCAGCAACGCCAGTCAATATTCAGAAACGACGGTGACGGAATACGACGTAAACGGCAACCTGATTAAGCAGGTTGACCCCGCCGGAACCCTGACTGAAATCGAATATTATCCGGCTTCTGGGGAAGCTCATCCCACCGAAGATACCGGCTGCCCGGCGGAACCCCATGGTTTTGTCCGGTACGTAAAAAGCCGCAAGGTCACCCCGGCAACAACCGGTTACGATGCACCGGTGCAGCTCACCTACAGCAAATTCGATCAGCTGGCCACCCTCGACACGACCCGGGCAAAATACAATGTTGTTCCGGTGAAAATGACCCGGTTGCATGATGGCGTCCGTAATCTGATACGTGAGATAGCCTACCATGCCGTCAGCACTGACCCCCTCAGCTACGGGCGCATTAAAAATGCGGTAATTTTCCTTTCCGGAGCACAGAAAAAAACGTCAGAGCATGCCTTTACCTATGCCAAAAAGGGCGAATCACTGATTCATACCCGTTTGTTCACCGGCCACGATGGCACTTCTCAAACGACGGAAAGAGAACATTCACGTTTTACCCATAAACTGCGCTCGTTTATCAATACTCAGGGGATTAAAACCGCACTGACTTATGATTCGCTGGGACGACTTGTGCGGCGTCTGATTAACCCGGATAACGGATACAGTAACGAACTGATCCTGACATATGGCATCAAGAGCAGCGGCGGCCTCGCCAGCGAAGTCACCACCACCTATACCGATAATGAGGGCAATGCTCACCGTAAACACTTTGACCGCATGGGGCGGGTTATCAGTGAGTGGCTGAACGACAAAAGTCAGAATGCCTCCACTTTTTATCAGATTAAAGAACACATTTACGATGCTTCCAACCGGCTGGAAAAAACACGGGACATTGATTACAAAAATCCCGCCGATGCAGGGAGTAAAATGCAGGTGTCGCAAAATGCCCAGTTTGACAGCTGGGGACAAAATTATCTGAAGGTGCTGAGTTCCGGTCAGCAACACCATCAGCAATTCGATCCTGTCAGTCGTGAAAAGGTGGAAAAACTGCAGGTCACCAGCGGAAATACGCTGAAATTAGGCTCGCAAAACAGCCGTTATAATAAACTCAATCTGGTTGAAAAAATTGTCCGCACGACGGCAGGCGGGACGCAGGCGGCTTTCCAGCAGCTTGCTCACGACGGACTGGGACGTGTGCGTGAACACATTGATGCGAAGAACAATGTGACCCGGTACACATGGGATGCATTCGACCGCGTGCTCACTCAGACACTGCCCGATGGCACACGGGTGACCAAGACTTATGATCCCAATTCGACCGATAAACTCATTACCTCCATTTCCGTCACTCCCCGGGGCGGTAAAGCCATCCTGATCGGGACGCAGACTTTTGACGGTCTGGGCCGGTTAACCTCCAGCACCAGCGGCGGACGTAACCAAACTTATACCTACACCGGTACCTGTACATCACCGGCGACAACCCGCGACAATCTGGGAAATCTCCTCTCTTATTCCTACATTTCGGCGCTCGATGATGCGGTTGCAGCGGTGAAAAGTAGCAGCGGCGATATCGACCAGCGTTTCGTTTACGCCGGCGGGACAGGGAAAATGCTCGAGGCGCAGGAGGCTAACGGCCGCAGTAAAACCATGAGCTGGTGGCCGACGGGTGAGCTCGACCGGGAAATCTTCACCCTGCCGGGTAAAAGCCCCCGCAGTACCGGTTATGAATGGACGCTGCAGGGCCAGCCACTGAAATATACAGATGTCTCGGGGAATGTGCAGACGCTGGATTACGACGCTTATGGCAGGATAACCACGATTAAAGACCCGCAGGTAACTGTCAACATTGCCTACGATGTGGCAGGGCGTGTGAGTTCACAGCACACTGTGGCCGCAGACGGAAATACCCTGCTCACCACGCTCACCTGGGATGATTTTAACCGTGAAGTAAAACGACAAATTATCCCTTCTTCCGGCGGCGAACTGTGTGTCGAACAGACATTCACCCCGGACGATTTGATAGCAACCCGCACAGTTTCTGCCGCAGGCGTCGTCGTCCGTAAGGAAGCCTTCAGTTATGACGTGCGCAATCGTCTGACCCGCTATGAATGCAGCGGAAATGAGCCCGCCGTTGACGCTTACGGACAGCCCATCCGGTCACAAACTTTCACCCTCGATGCACTGAGCAATATTACCCAATGCGTCACGGAGCTTGCAGGAGGAGCCATCGATACGGCTACGTACCTCTTTACCAATACGCAGGATCCCGCGCAACTCAGTGAAGTGAAGCACTCCCTGACGGCAATTTATCCGGCGCATATCGTTCTGGAATATGACAAAAATGGCCGGATGACCCGCGATGAAGCAGGAAGACTTCTCAGCTACGATTCGCTGGGACGTCTGGTCCGAATTGCCGATCAAAGTAATCACCCGCTCAGCACTTACCACTACGACGCCCTGAACACGCTGGTGATGCAGTCTCTGACAGAGGATGAGCGCCAGCTGTTCTACACCGGCACGCGTCTGGTAAACGAAACCAGCAGCAAATCTCAAAAAATAACGCGTTTTATTCCAGGTTGCAGCGGCAGTGCGGCCGTCAGCGAAGATCCTTTCGTTAATTAACTGTGCCTGTTTTTGGGGTTTATCACGTTCCCGTTTAATCGCGGGAACGCTATTCAGACTTAAAAGGGACTCTCACTATGTTGAAACTAACGGGTAATTCTTTTACCGGCAGCCCTCTTTGCACCTTACAGCAGGGTAATACAGTCCACGTTGCCTGGTCACCGTGGGGCACAACTGCCCGGCATGAACCGGCAATACCGGGATTTAACGGTCAGCGCACCGATCCTATAACGGCAGTGACGCATCTTGGCAATGGATATCGTGCCTACAGTCCGGCGCTGATGCGCTTCACCTGCCCGGATAATCTCAGTCCCTTTGGTCAGGGGGGGGTGAATCCTTACGTGTACTGTGAATCGGATCCCGTCAACCGTTCCGACCCTTCCGGGC
Source organism: Rahnella sp. BCC 1045 (assembly GCF_019049615.1). Classification (NCBI taxonomy): domain Bacteria; kingdom Pseudomonadati; phylum Pseudomonadota; class Gammaproteobacteria; order Enterobacterales; family Yersiniaceae; genus Rahnella; species Rahnella sp. BCC 1045. Next base: position 91,715 of record NZ_JAFMOZ010000119.1, read on the forward strand.
ATTTTTTCCTGATTTCTTTTCTGGCCTCTTTGTTTTCTTCTCTGGCTGCGGCCGCGGCGGATGCCGCAGCAACAGCTGCCGCGGCAGTGGGAGCCGAAGCGGGAATTGCTGCCGGCGCTGCGGCAGGTGCAGAAGCTGGCGTGGCGACCATGACGGTGACAGAATTCGCGGCGGCAACCTCCGTCGCCAGCACGTCTGCCGCATTTGGCGGAACAGGTACAGCGCTGAGTGCAGGCGCGACTGTCGCTGCGGGTGCGACCGCCATGGCCACGACGACCACAGCCTTTGCCACTTCCACCGCCGCCGCCACACTGGGGGTCGTCAATGCGGCGATCGGTACGGCCATTCAGGCTTCAGGGATGACGGCCGGCGGGATGGCGATTGGATTAGGTGTGGAGTATGGCGGAATTGCAGCGTCATTCTATACAAAATTGGGCCGGAAACTGGCTGAGGATCCTGCAGCGCCGGAAAGTTTCATCCTCCCTGAAGTCATGGCTGCACAAAATACCTATCCGCTGGTGCTGGAACCCAGAGTTATTTCACCTGGCGGCAACGCCGGCACTGCCAGTATTGTTCTCAATACTAACCGGACGCTCAGCTCCGCCCAAAAAGCGGGTGGCGTTCAGTCCACGGGCATACAAGGCACACCTGCACGTCAGCAATATCAGCAAGCGATGGGATATCACCCTTCCCGCTTGCAGACCCATACCGTTGTACAAAATCTTAATCAGACGGCGTCATCAGCGACAAAAGATGAGAAACCGGCGTCCGGGATTCCTGTCACCGGAGGTAATCTGCTGGGGATTAATAACCGACAATTACATCAGCAATCTTATAAGTCCGCTGATTTCCGGGAGCCCGGTAAAACGGAAAAATAAAGGAAATCAGCCGTAATAAGTAACAGATACACAATGATTTTATATTTTAATTCGATCTCAAGGAGATTACTAAAATGACACTGCAATTAACGGACTCCGGTCCGACAGGAAATATTCTGTTAACTCAGAATGGCAATATACGACAAACCTTCAGTTATTGTGGTTACGGTGGAACCAATAATAAATGCAACGCTCTTCCCGGTTTTAACGGTGAGCGGCGGGATCCTGTCACCGGAATGACACACTCAGGGAACGGTTATCGTGCCTACAGCCCGGCATTAATGCGCTTTACCTGCCCCGACAACCTGAGTCCTTTCGGCAAAGGGGGAATCAATCCTTACGTGTATTGCGAAGCGGATCCGGTGAATAATGTTGATCCCAGCGGGCATGCTATTTTCAGAAGGATTTTGAACGCTATGGATACCGTATCTGAAAGCTTTCAGGAACTCGCGGGAGAGTCAAAGAGCATCCATAAGAAATCCGGCAATATAGGGGCTCTGGACGCGCAGCAGGCCACTTCCGACGCGGTAATCAGTCCTGAGGCAGCACAGCCTGAAAGTTCTGCTTTGGCGTTCAGTAATGCAAACGAAGCCACATCCGGCGCTGCGATACCAGACCGTGTCACTACACCGGGACTGGAGGGCGCCACACAAACGAAAAGTCTTATGCCTGAAGGAAACGTTATTGCTGCCGATAATCCTGAACTGGCACGCCGTGACATTCTGGCAGACACTGTGCTCAGGCATCATAACGAAAATTCCGTTTATATTGAGGGAGTCGGTTTCATTAACCACTGGTTAAAACATTTCAAAATTGGGATCAGCGAACCTGCATTTGAAAGTATTTCAGAAAATATCCGTCAGGTGAATTTTGGCACCAGAACACAATCGGCAGCATCACTGCGGGAATTTACCGTATTCGCCCGGGATACGCTCAGCTTCATGAAAGCGGGAGAATATAAAAACGCAGGGATTACCGCGACCGGATCGGCAATCAATCTTGTCGGGGGTACGCTCTTCTTCCCGTTATATGACCGTGAAAACTTCTCTATCTGGCAACGTGCATTTTACAATGCTATGGATTTCATTGAGTAATATTTTCAGCCGGCTTTCCCACGTGGAAGCCGGTTTATTTTTTCATTTAATCTGTGATTTCAAAAGTATTCACGAATGGGAATGCCTTCTCTGTGAGGAAGTTAACGATGAGCACGACAGAAAGCGCCAATGACTTTTTATTTTTAAACCAAAAATTAATTTTTGCTATTTTACTGATGTCTGCCTGGGGC